>CAVABL010000060.1:0-3285 GCA_963586735.1 Firmicutes bacterium TM09-10 | reverse complement strand
CATAAAGATGCAAAGCACACACAAAAAGCCGTATATATCAAACAGAAAAGTCGGCAGAAATTCTATTGCGATTTTTACCTCTTTTGTTAGAAAGCGCACAAAAATGATGTAAGCCAGTGCAAGCACGACGCACATACACACAAATCCGAACAGAAGATTTTTGAGCGTGAAAAAGGCAAGCATAAACAATATGCAACAAGCACCCAAAAGCATAAAATAAAGCATAGACGGAAAAATGTGTTTAAACTCGACAAGCCGTGATATAGCAAGCACGCTTGAAAAATAACTCGTCGCAACGAAAATCGAAAACCATCCTCCAGACAACACAAACGATGGTTTATCGAGCGCAATCCACCATTTTAAGTCCAAATTGAAGCATAACGAACACAATCCCGACGCCATGAGCGTAAGGAGCAACCCAAAGACAAGTCCTATCATTCGCTTCAAATGATTCACACAAAAATATATTTGCACAAAACACATTCAATGCCTCTGTCACACAAATTTTGAAGGTTGCGTAAGGTAATGTAGGAGCAATCCAAATCTTCAAGGAGGTACATAAAATGAACGGATTCTTTACAAACGGCGCAAACGGATGCGGCTGCAATTATTGCGACATCATTCTGCTCACAATGCTTCTCAACAACTGCGGGGGCGGCATGAACGGATGCAACTCGTGCGACATCGTGTGGCTCATCCTCATTCTCTCCTGCCTTTGTGGCGGGAACGGCGGTTGCGGCTGCTGCAAATAAGGCGCGAGCATGACAATCGCATTTTGACGATTGCCATTGCAAAGCGTTGTGTCGTCAAACGTTGCAAACGCGTCACCGTGACAGGTGACGCGTTTGACTCGTCAAAAAACCGTCATTGATCTATGACGGTTTTTTTGATTATTCTTCTTCGTCGTCGCTCTTTTTTCGTTCTGCTTTTGAGCGGACGCTGAACACATCTCCAAACGGATCGGACACACCACTTCCGTCTTTGAAATGTATGCCACCGACACCGACTTCATTTTCGTCCACTGCACTGAACGTCTTGTTTTTGCCGCTTGGCACGGAGTACTTTTGATTTATGGTCGTATCGCTCAAATCCCACTTGTTTTTGCGTGGTTTTTTTGGCTTTTGAACGGGTTTCTCTTCCGCTTCTGACAGAGAACTTGCACTAATGTCATCGGCATTTGGGTTACTTGCGCCTTCGTCTACCAACATCGTATCGCCTTGCACACCTTCAACGTCGTTCAAAGATGTTTCTGTTTCGACATCGACTCTGTCATCTTTGACGCTCTCGGTGACGATTTTCTCAACGTTTTCAATCTGCGGTTGTTCTATAACACTGTCTTTAAGCTCGTCAGTGGCGTTTTCAATGGATTCAGTCTCGTTTTCGACTGTTTGCTCGACTTTCTTCGGCTTGCGATTATACTTACGTTTGGGTCTCTCTTTCTTGCGTTCGAGCTTCCCGAGTTGAGCGTTGTCTCCCCACGGCACAACCTTGTCGCCGCCCTTGAAACTTATGCCCATTCCGTCTGTATTTTCAATTCTCGTTCCGATGTTTATGCGCAGTTCGGATATCGGTTTGATTTCCTGCTCATCATCCTGCTGTTCGTATTCGTTTTCACTCTCGGCTTGAACGCCACCAACCAAGTTTTTGCCGTCGCTGTCAACCGATTCGTACTCTTGCACAACGTTATTTTCGGCAACGTCAACCGCTCCGACATTTTCGACAAGACCAATCCCGTTTCCGTCTGTTTGTTCGACTTTCTTCGGCTTACGATTATACTTGCGTTTGGGTTTCTCTTCCTTGCGTTCGAGATTCCCGAGTTGAGCGTTGCCGCCCCACGGCACGACCTTGTCGCCGTCCTTGAAATGCACGTCGCCCACTGCAACTTTGCTTTCATCAACCGGAGTAAGATCAAAGCTCTTATGCGGCGTTTCTTCCTCCGCCCACGGATTTATCTCCTGCTCTTTTGCAAGGCGCAATTTGCCTTTCTTTCTCGGTTTTTCGGCAGCTGTCTGCTCCGTATGCGCACCAATAGATTCAGATGACGCACCGTTTGGAGATTGCAAAGCAAGTTGCTCTTGTTGCTTGTCGAGAGCAAGTTTTGCTTCGTGCGCCTGTTCGGGCGATGTTTCACGATCGATAGGCATAACAGAATCAATCGTATCGAGAGTATGGTCGATTTTCTGATCACGCAGAGCCTTTTGTTTGCGCTCTTGCTCCATTTCGTCGATAGATTTGTTGATATCGTCGGTGTTCTTATCCTCGAGTTCAAGGCTTTCGTGCTTGTTGAATTTGATGGATTCTCTGTGTTTTGCCTCTTCTTCGCGGCGTTTTTTCTCCTGAATTTTCGCTTTTTGGAAGGAGAAAGGATCCATTCCGAGATACATCGAATCCTGCTCGGAATCGCTATTCGCTTCGAGTGCTTCACGCTGTTTTCTGAATGCTTCGGCGCGCTTTTTAATGTCTTCTCTGCGGCGGCGAATGCGCTCTTGTCTGTCGCGCTCGTCGATTTCTTCCTGCTTGATTCTGCGATATGACGTAAGGCAACGATCGATTGCGTCACGAGCCTTGATGATTTCTTCCTGTTTGATTTTGTCGTCATCGGGGCGTTTGAAGATTTTGCGCACTTCAAACAGATGCTGATCAAATTTGTCGGCATCGGGTTCGAGATCGACTTCTTCTTGATCTGCTTTTGGAGGCATTTCCTTGAAACGTTCCACTTCGATAGGACGCTCAACGATGACTTCTTTGACGATTTCGACGGGTTTTTCAACCTCTTTTTCAATTTCTTTTTCTTCGACTTGAGGCGTTTCGGGCGGGATTTCCTTTTCCACATCCTCGTTTTCCTGTGGTTTAACCTCTTCTATATTCTGATTTTCTTCTTCGTTTTCCTGTTTTTCTTCGAGTTTTTGCGCGTATTCGTCGCGGTTGATCTGATCTTTTTCAAAATCCATTTTCCCGACGCGAAGGAAGTCCGCAAACTCTTTGTCCTCCATGTCCATATCCGTTTCGCACTGATCGTACAAACTCTCAAAAACCATCGTGTTGAGAGTGATCATGCTTCTCAATCTTTGCGCGCTTTCGTCGTTGATTTCGTAGTCTTCCACCTCGTCCGACGTTGAAAATCCCGCCGATTGCTGATATGTTTCGACAAACTGCCACAGCGTGAGTGCCTTTTTGAAGTTAGGTTCTTTCAAAATGACGTTCGTACGCATGATAGGCGGACGCACAGGCGCAGAATTGCGCATGGATTTCGCAAAAGTCGACGACAAAAAGTCGGTTATAATG
>CAVABL010000059.1:0-7032 GCA_963586735.1 Firmicutes bacterium TM09-10 | reverse complement strand
CGCCTATTCCGTCAATCGCGATTGACGGAATAGGCAGTGCAAATTGCTTTTGAAGATGAAAATGCACAAATGATTGTACGCAAAAATAGTCGTCGGGCAGACGACTTGTCATTTTTTTGAAAATACACTTTCAAAAATTAAAGTTGTGTCAATTGTTCGGCAAATTTCTCTGCCGAAGTGGCAAAGCCGAATATCTCGCGCGGATATGTATTCACCCAATCTTCAACGAATTGTATCTGCTCGTCGGTATACGTTGAAAAATCCGTGCCTTTTGGCAAGTGCCTGCGAATTTCACGATTGAGCCTTTCGTTTGTGCCTCGTTCACACGACGTGTATGGATGACAATAATACATACTCGTACGCTTTCCGCCGTATATGGATGATTCCAAACCGTTGTAGTCCGAAAATTCAACGCCGTTGTCCACTGTTATACTCTTGAATATCTTGCTAAAATCGCGCCCGAATCTGCGTTCAAGATTGTTGAGCGTTTGCAAGACAGTGTCACTCTTGCGGTTTGGCATTTTAATGATGATTTCATAACGTGTCAAGCGTTCCGAGAGAACCAAAAGTACGTCACGCGAAAACTTCTTGCCGATAACGCAATCCATTTCCCAATTGCCGAACGTATTTCGATTGAGTATTTCATCCGGGCGTTTCTCAATGCTCGTTCCTCGCGGAGCACGTTTTATAACCGTCTTGCGATATATTTTCTTTCGCTTGTAACACGGCAAATCACTCATCTTTAACCGCAGAAAAAATCCTTGCTCGATATACCGGTACAACGTCGTCTTGCTTATGTCCGTTTTGAAAAGTTTTAATCTCTTGATTTCGCCGAGAACGGCGCAAGGGGATATTTTGTCTTGCAGGACGCGTTTTTCGATGTAGTTTACAAAATCATAGTCATCGCCCAATTTTATAGGCGCGCCGTGTGTAGTCTGATTCAAACGATATCGTTCTTCCGCAATGTATGCGCTGTATGAATCGATGTATCTGTAATGTTTATCGCCGAACCAATCTACGTAACTAATCTTTTTGCGCTGATAATATCCGCGTTTAATCTCGTTGTAAATTGTTGCAAGGCACACACCAAGCCTTTCGGCAATAATCTTTTTGTGTATACCCTCGTTCAAAAGCGTTTCCAACTGAATACGCTGTGTTAAAGTTAAATTCTTCGTTCCTTTCTTTTTCATTGCCGTCACCGTCCTTTGCCTTACGTTACATTAAACTATTTTCCCCCTTTGTTTGACACGTAAATCCCATTGCGATTTTTAGCATAGAAAAAAGGAGGTTAATCGCTATGGTACAATCCATCCTACAAATTGTCCTTGTATCATTGCAAATCGTTTTAGTGTTGCTAAAACTCTTTGACGATTAACGCTCCCATTGATGAGTATATCACAATGGGATTTGCCTGTCAAACGCCCACTTTCCGCCCCACACCGAGAGCGGAAAATCGGCACTGTTTACTCATCGTTTTGAATGTTGAGAGTAATACGCGACACCTTGCTATAATACGAGCCACGCGCATTGCGCGTGGTAGCAAGGTGTCGCGTATTTTGACCGACCGACAGACTCGTTCGGGCGCAAACAAAAGGCGTTTCCGCGCTAATCCGCTTGCGGATCACGCCTTTTATTTGTTTTGCGGATTATCCCGAAACGATTTTTGCCATTTTTATGTCCGTCCGAGAACGCCAAAAACGCCGTATCTCAAAATACACGGCGCAAACCCTTGCTAAATCCTTGTGTGCAGTTACGCTACCTTCGGCGGATTGCAGAATATGTCAATGAACGTCATCTGCTTCGTCTTGTAACGAGCGACGTCACGTTCATAATTGATAACGTCATCAAAAAGCAAATATTTCGTCACATAATCTTCCATAGACGTTGCGATGTCCTTATCCTTGACCTTCATACAAATTTCCGTAGGTATTCCGCGACTGTACACAATCCTTTCGCCCGTTTTGCTTATGTATTTGAGCAAATAATTTATTGTTCCGCCGTAACGGAGTTCTTGTTCGTTGAGTTGTTCAAAATCGTTTCTCCCGAAAGAATCGGCAAAAAACGTGTTGCTATGCGTGATTTGCATTTGCCCTTGCGCAGTGCTGTAATCTTTAAGTTCGGCAACACTGCCTATCATTTCGCCGTCCGGGATATACATAATTGCATGGAAATGCAATCTGTGTGTTTCGGGAGCGTGTTCAAACACGCCCATATATTTCCAGCCACGGCGTGTGTGCAGATTGGACAGACAACGGCGAAGTTTCTTGCGGAAACTTTGCTCGTCATGCTTCCTATCATCATAGGTTATTGTCACAAAGAAGTTCCATTTGTTCAAGTATGCTTTACGACGAAAACGCTTCTTGCGGTTGTATAAGTTTTTATATTTGCGGATAATCTTTTCCGCGACAAAACCGCTCATATCGGTTATTTCGGGAAACAACGTCGTCATTTCATCTTGCACGTAATCCGCGAGCGCGCGACGTTCAAGTCCGTTTTCGACGGCGTGAGAATAAAGACTGTCAAACGCTATATCAGTTGCAGTGAGTTCACGCCCTGTCGAAACGCCTTTCTTGTTGCGCTGTAAACGCGGAACTGCGATGTAATGACCGCCGTCGTTGTAGATCGTGTAAAGTCTTTCATCTGTTTTGTCATCGAAAAAAGGAATGGATATTCCGGATGTAATGTCAATCATGTTTTTATCGCTCCTAATAGAATTTTTTGTTTGCGCCCCTACGATTGACATAAAACGATTTGTGTGTAAAAGAGTAAAGAAAAGGAGGTTAACCGCCATGATACACAATATCCTTCAAATAATCCTCGTATCATTGCAAATAGTTTTAGTCGTAATAAAACTACTTGACGATTAACACTCCCATATGGGAGTATAACACACAAGTCATTTTATGTCAATTGCCCCTAAAAGCCCCTATCCCACAGGGCGCATATACTTTTCGTTTGTTATGCTACAAAAGAGCATAAGCCTTTCGTCGCGCGCAACTTTTATAAGCACACACGTCCCGACACCGCCGAGCGTTATTTTTTTCGTGCTACGCTTCGCTAAATCGCCGTTGGCGATGTTATTGTTCCCGAATGGTAAATCCTGTCACTAGTTTTGCAACGAAATAACTGTTTTGTTCTGCGAGTTCTGCGAACGTCGCTTTTTCCGTGTCGTATTCGTCCAAGTCGTTTATACCGATAGGAGAGCGCAACGCTTTCTTGACGAAAAAGTCGCTGAAACAGTCCGTCGAGAATCGCTTCGAATATATCTTTTTCGTGGATAGATAATATTTGCAATTCTTCCGCTGTCCGTCCATTGTTCCGCTTTCGACCTGAACAGACAATTGACAATATCCAAACTGATTGTGTATTCGCTTGTATCGAGCGTGGATTTTTGCCACAATGCCTTTGAGAATATGCATAGTAAGCGTGTTATCACCACGCTGATAGCGATAGTTTTCGTAAAGTTTTTCAAACTTGCCGAAAACCCATGTATACAACAGTTCTTCAAGCGCGAAAAACGGCATAGACAATCTTTCGTCACCGCTTTCCACGATGTAGACGATGTCCGTCAAATCTCGCGCGTTTGCGCCCCATGAAGTCGGGCGTTGCTCGTCCGTTATCACGCGCACAAACGGGAAGTTGTCCACGGTTGCGCTATGTCGCACCATTTTGAGCCAATCGTCAAAATAATCGTTCTTTTGGTTTGCGCCTTCGTCGCTCTTTTTCTTCTCGATATTCTCAAGGTTATTTCCGCGTTCCTTGCCGATTTCCGTTACAAGCACAACGCCAAACTCAAAGTTATTGGAATTTGCGTTGTTTTCCACAACCTTGCGCCCAAGTCGCAAACTGTCAAAATCGAGAATATGAGCGTGTCGTGAATAACTGTCCATAAGTCTGCTGTCCGTTTGGAAGAAGTCTGCGTGCCAGAGCGGAAAATTTCCCAAGTCCGCAAGCACGTTGTCTACACGCACGGAATAGTTCGAGATGAGCAACGACGACTGCGTGACGTATATGAAATACAACTGCGCATACGTTTCTATCGTTTCCCAAACGTAAGTCATTTTGAGTTTGTCGTCGTAATAAAGACCGTATCGCTCGAAGTCGTACATAAAGATGTTACGGCGATGTGGTTTACGCTCCCATTTTAGACGTTTGCTGATTGCAAATCTTTTGCATGTCGCGAGATTATACACTGTATGGTTGTCCATTGCCTTTTTGAGCGCGTTTTCAAGGTTTATCCACGGAAAATTTGGGAATTTCAAGTCGTTTTCGAGAATCTTCTCATACGCTTTATCCCGAAACATAACCTCTTGCGAGAGTGCAACGTCCGTGATGAACGTTGTCTTTTTCTTTCCCATTGTTCCGCAACCCATAAAGACTATCGGGCGTTCGTTGATGAATCCGCGGTTTTTCATCTCGTTGTGATTGAGAACGGCGAAGCCTATCTTCTTGCGGATTTTGTCAAACACAATAAGCGCGATAACGCACCACACATACCACGGAATGAAATTGAACGGTGTCCACAAATCTATAAAGAGTTTGTATATCTGCCGATAGATATGCACCACGTCCCACGATACTGCGAAGTAGAAGTAAAAGGCAAAAAACTCTATCACGATAGTGAATAGATTGAAGTTATACGCCCATATCACCGCCCACAGTATGTAATACGCCTTGTTTTCCTTGATGAACGAAACGAAATCCGACATCCATTGTTTCAAGGGAATATATGTTTTGGCGGTTATCCGCTTTGCGATTTTCAACGCTTTTGAATCCACGTTGTAGTCGTTGTTTTCCTTGTCCAAAACTTGTTTCATAATCAAGTACACGACAAGAACAAGCGGAATGACATACAATATGATGTTTGCCAAAATCAAAAGCAATTTGCCGAGGAAGTCTATATATCCAACGACATTTTTTGCCGTGATAATCATATCCCAATATGCGTGCCATTTGACTTTGAACTCGTCGAATGTTTCGGGGAGCGACGGAACGGGAGAAGAAGGCATATCGGGAATGTCGAAGAACGGCATTTTGGGCAAATCGTTGACAGTTGCCGTGATGTCGGTATCTATGCCGAACATCTCGCAAAAATAGTATGCCACCGACAAACCGAAATCTCGAACACTCTCGACAACTCTTCCGAGAGCGGACGGAAACACGAACATTGCCAACAACACGAACGACAACGTGATCGCGACACAAATAAAATGCCTGTAATCTACCTTTCCTTTGACCTTCATCATACCTTAAATCCCGTCCATACAAAATATCCGACGATTATTCCGACGACAATGCCGAGCAACACAAAACCTAACTTTTTTGCCGTGCCTTTCATACAAGCTCCGAAAATCCTTTCGCTTTCCACCAAGCAATATTATCTTCGTTTTCGACGTACACGCCCGACACGTTCATAAAACCGTATTGACCGCACGCATTGCCGTACACTTCGTCCTTATCGTTTCCGACCATTCGTCTATACTTGTTCTGATACTTCGTTCCCCATTTGAACGTCACAATATATCTTCTTTTTGCCATATTTTTCACCTTACTATTGATAAAACTTACTTTCGTGATATACTTTTGCTATGGGAACAAAAATTTGCAAAAACTGTAACAAATCATTTATTCCAATAAAAGATGACCACGAATTGTGTTATGACTGTTGGCGCAACACACAACGAACGTGCAAAAATTGCGGTGTAATCATCAACAACTTGCCTAAAAACTATTCTTATTGCGAAAAATGCAATAAGAAATTGTTTCACGGTAAATAACGATTGACTATACTTTCCATTTCATCGAAAGCCACGCACGCTACGGCATACAAATCAGCAATGTGCAAAATGCGATTATCTCGATAAAAAACCATATCGTTGTGTAAATCCATTCTCATACTATTCAACTTGCGGTGCATTTTGATTGATAATTCACATTCATTGATAATGTCTTGAAGCGCAAAGTTCACCAAACGTCGAACGGCAAACAATTGAGCCAATTCATTTTGTCCTGCGTTCAACATCGATTTTTCTCGTTCAGACCACTTTCGCGCTTTTTCGCATAGAAGTTCTAATACGAAAACTTTTTCGTCTTTAAACTTTTCACGTGCTATAACTAATTCCGTCAACATTTGTTCTGTTTCTTTATCTTGTTTTTTCATCGTTTTTTCACCTTGCTTTTATAATTTCGTTTGACTTTTCAAAATCGTTTTCATATAATAAGTACAAAGAAGCCAAGAAGCCAATATCGGTGGACATTGCAAAAAGTAAAACTTTTGCGGAGAGCTTCTTTTTTTTATACTCATTTTGGATATTTCCACGGCAAAGGCTTATCTTCAAAGAATTCTTTTTTGTCATGCCTGATACGTTTCCCTATATACATAGGCTCTATATCTTTTGGATTTGGATTTGGCTCGACCTTCTCATTAGTGCGATTGCCGTCCTTTTCTGCATGCATAACTTTCCTAAAACGGTATTCATCAATTTCTTGTTCGCCGACAATCAAAGCCGGGTGCTTATTCTTTTTGTAATACCGAAAATGCGGATAGGGCGCAGAAATATGAGTACTTTTTTTAGGCAAAGTAGTTTTTTCTTGATTTGCTATCCGCGCATAATTTGCACGGATAGCATGTAGTTGCTTTTGTGAAACTTTATTCTTTCTTCTTGACATTTTTCACCGTCCTTTTCCTGTGGGCTTTTGTCGTTTCTTTTGCTTTTGCGGAACGAACGCATTTGAATTTATCACGCGGAACGGCAGTTTTTACCGCCTTGTAATCAACGGTATGATTGTTTTTGCGTTTGGAAACACACTTTACGATAAAAGCAAAAATCTTGATAACAATCAACGCAACAATAATACCGATGATTATCATTCCGATAATCTTCAACGCTTTCAAGAAGTCGCTATTTTTGAACCAATTCCAAAACTTTTCAACTGCGCTCAAGAAATTGTTGACAAGATGTTCGCCCGGTGTAAGCTCAATGGGCGGTGGCTCAACGCCTGCAATGACATCAACGGGAGTGTGCATAACCG
>CAVABL010000058.1:0-7175 GCA_963586735.1 Firmicutes bacterium TM09-10 | reverse complement strand
TTTATCGGCGAATCCGCACTCAATTCGATGGATGAACCTTGCACAAACGCACCTGCCGCCATTATAACTTGATTTTGATATCCTGGCATGTCCCACGGCATCGGTTTTACGTTGCTGTCGATTGGCGAAACTTCCTGAATTGCGCCGCAAAAATCAACGAGTTTGTCCTCCGAGCCGAGTTTGATGCTCGTGACGATGTCGTACGGTTTCATATCGTCGCGCGGAAGCGTCTCAAATCCAAGTTTTGAGTAGGTTTTTGCAAACAAAAGCGAGCCTTTGAGCGCGTTTTTGACGGCGGACGGCGCAAGAAATAAACCTTGATAATACGGCAAATATCCGTAGGCGTACGAACCTTCTTCTATGCCGAGCGACGGCGCGGTCAAACGATACGAAACTTGCTCTACAAGCGCCGATTTTCCCGCTATATATCCGCCTGTCGGCGCGATTCCGCCACCGATATTTTTTATGAGCGATCCGGCGATCAGGTCTGCGCCGACGTCGGTGGGCTCGATTTTTTCGACAAATTCGCCGTAGCAATTGTCGATCAAAACGAGCGTTTCGGGGCTTATTCTTTTGACGAATTTCACAAGTTTTTCGACATTTTCAACGCTTATTGCTTGTCGCAGGCTATAACCGCGACTTCTTGCGGCAAAAACGGCTTTGATTTTCTCGGTTTTCAATGCATTTTCGATTGCTGCAAAATCAAATTCCGGCGTCAGATCGGAGTTCGTTTTGAGGTCGATTTTTCCATATTTAATCCCGAAATCTTTGAGAGATCCCTTATTATCCGCCAAAATAACGTCCGTCAAAGTGTCGTACGGCATGCCCGAAACCGCCAAAAGTTTGTCGCCTGGGCGCAAAACACCGAAAAGCATGAGCGTCAAAGCGTGCGTTCCGGATACGATATTAGGCGAAACGATTGCATTTTCGGCATGAAAAACATCAGCATAGAGCCTGCAAAGCGCGTCGCGGCCGATATCGTCGTAGCCATAACCGGTCGTTCCAAACATATGACGTGCCTGAATCGCTTGATTTTTGAAAGCGTCAAGCACTTTTTTTTGATTGTACAATGCAATATCGTCAAGTCGTGCATATTGCTCTTTGAGTTCGTTTTCGCATTCAGAAACGAGATTTTTTGCCGTGATTTTGTCCATTTTTATGCCTGTTTTATATGATTTTTTGATATTTTTGTTTGTTTTTTATTGTTCTTTCGTTCTCAGCTTTATTTGCTCGACGATATACGCTATTGCTCCATCCGTGTCGGCAACGTCAAACCATTTGACGAAATCGTATTTACGAAACCACGTAAGTTGCCGTTTTGCATAATTGCGCGAGTGTTGTTTTATTTTGTCCTTTATTGTTGCAAGTTCGTCGTCAGGAACGACGAATTTTCCGTCTTTGACGCCAAAATTACAGCCTGCAAATTCCTTATATCCGATAGCCTGCATTGACTGATATGAAAAATTGCCCACGCAAAGAACTTCCTGAACGAGTCCGTTGTCAAACATTTTGTCCACGCGTGCGTTTATCGTGTCGTACAAAACCTCTCGGTCTGTGTTGAGTGCAACCATAATCACGTCGGGTTTTTCGCGTTCGTCTTTATTTTGTTCGAGCGTTTTCCCGGTGCTTAAAACGATTTCAAGGGCGCGGATCACTCGTTTCGTATCGTTTTCATGAAGTCTGTCTGCGGTTTTTTGATCGACGGCGGCAAGTTTTTCGTGCATTGCATGTGCGCCGACTTTGTTCAATTCGTCTTGCAAACTTTCTCTCAACTGCTCGTTTTTGTTTGTTCCCGCAAAACTCATAGGATAAAGCAATGCTTCAAAATATAAACCCGTACCGCCGACAACGATTGGCAACTTGCCTTCGCTTTGCGCGTTTTCAATCTCTGATTTTGCAAGTATGGCAAACTCTGCAACCGAAAATTCCTCGTTTGGATTGACAACGTCAATGAGTTTATGCGGTATTTTCTCCCGTACCGACAAGTCTTCTTTTGCCGTGCCGATGTCCAGCGTGCGATAAATCTGCATGCTGTCGGCAGATATTATGACGCTGTCGAAAATCGATGCAAGTTTGACGGCAAGCGCGGATTTTCCCGATGCAGTCGGCCCCGCTATGAAGATTGGCAAATAAATTTTGCTCATATGATTGTTTCGTTGGCGATTTCGGTGCCATTCCGTTTTTACTCCGCAAATTTCGTTCGTAGGTTTCTAATAACGCAAACTAATAACTCAAATATATATATAATATCACTTTATCCTTATATATATTGAAACTGTTACGGACGAAGTTTGTTTTTCGGCGTTTATTTTCGTTTTGTTGATTTTGATTTTTATTTGCCGTCCTCGTATTTTCTCAAACGATTCTTTTGAACATCTTTTCTATATCGTGTTTTGAGAATGCAACGATGCAAGGTCTGCCGTGCGGACATTTTGTCGGAAGGTTTCCGTTTTCATCGACATATGATTTTATAACTTTCTCGATTTGCTCTCTTGAGAGTGACTCTCCGCCTTTAATTGCGCCTTTGCACGCCTGCTGACAAAGTTTTTCCTTGAGCAAATTTTCGAGTGTCAATTCGTTTTCGCTCGTCATATTCGCAAACAATTCGGGGAAAAAACTTGAAAAGTTGACTTTCGCGACGGGCTCGGGAACCGCATAAATCAAAAACACACCGCGCACTTTTTCAATGACGAATCCAAGCTCCTCGAGATTGGGCACGATTCTGTCAAAATATTCAAACTCTTCGCCGTTCAGGACGAGTTTGAACGGAACGAGCAAATATTGCACGTGTTCAACGTTGAAATTTTCGAGGATTTTGTCGTACAAAATGCGCTCGTGTGCCGCGTGTTGATCGATGAGATACACAAGGTCACCGCGCTCGCAAACTATGTATGTGTTGAAAATTTGCCCGACGATTTTTCCGTCAAACACCGAGAGTGCGCTGTCGTACTCCATAATCTCTTCCGGAGTTAGATTATCATATCCGTGATAGTCTGTTTGGTAGGGATTTTGGGTATAACTATTCGCAAAATATTCATCATACGGCGATGCGTAATCTTGCTCCTGCGCAATTGAATCGTCATATTTATTTCCATAATAATCAAATCCGTAATAATTTTTCGGCGTCGTTTTTCCGCCGTACAACTTTGACGTATCTATGCTCGATTGCGCATAAAATTGGCTTGATTTGTCGTCTTTGAGAACTTTTTGTTCAAATTTGGGTTCAGGAGTCGGCTTTTTTGAAGAAGCGACTTCGTTTTTCACTTCACCGTTTTCCTGTTGCGACGATTTGACGTCGAAACCGAATGACGCATTCTGCAAACTTGCGTTAATCGTGTTTTGAACGGCGTGAAAAACCGCGCTGAAAACTGCGTGTTTATCTCTGAACCTGACTTCTGTTTTCGACGGATGCACGTTCACGTCCACGTCGTCAAACGGCATAATCACGTCAAGCACGAACATCGGATATGTTCTCTTCATCAAAAATTCCGAGTACGCTTTTTCGACGGCTGTCTGAATAGTTTGATCCTCGACTGCTCTTCCGTTGACAATGATAGTCTGATATGTGCGGTTAGATTTTGAAAAGTCGACTTTTGATGTAAAACCGCCGACTTTAATGTTGCCCGCATTATTCTCTTCGATTGGCATGAGATTGTCTGCCGTTTTTGCTCCGTAAACCGAATAAATTGCGTCAAAGAGAGTTCCGCCTTCGTTTGAAAGTGCGACTCCGTCCTCCGATTCGAGAGTTATTCTCACGGTTGGATTTGCCAAAATCAACATTCTAACCTTATCTTTTACATAATTAAACTCGCTCGAACCTTTCTTCAAAAACTTCAAGCGTGCCGGCGTATTGAAAAACAGATTTTCAACGGTTACAACCGTGCCTTCTGCCCTTGAATCGTCGCCCTCGAACGTAACTTTGCCACCCGAAAGCGTAATTTTCGAGGCAATATTTTGGTTTCGGTTTTTTGAAACGAGAGTAACTTCACTCACCGACGAAATGCTTGCAAGCGCCTCGCCTCTGAATCCGAGCGTTGCAAGAGTATCGAGGTCGGTGATATTTTTAAGTTTGCTCGTTGCGTGCGGCAAGAACGCTTTGCGCATATCCTCTTTTTCGATTCCGATGCCGTTGTCACTCACCTGAATTTTGCGAATTCCGCCATCTTCGACATAGATTGACACTTCGCTTGCGCCTGCGTCTATTGAGTTTTCAACGAGTTCTTTCACGACTGACGAGGGTCTTTCGACGACTTCACCTGCCGATATCATATTGAAAACATTTGGTTCAAGAACGTTAATTTTGCTCATATCAACTCCAAACTATTCCAAAAATAGTTGTTTTTTATAAATGTTTTATTCTTCCAACTGCTTTTTAAGGTCGCAAAGAACGGTCAACGCTTGTAGTGGCGTAAGATTGTTTATGTCGATATCCTTGATTTGTTGTTCGATTTTGCTTGCCGCAGTGTCAAACAAACTCACTTGCGCCGTGACGTTTTTCTTTGCCGAATTCAACAGCATTTCGTTTGTATCTCTGTTTTTTGCATCCTCTTCGAGCGAGTGCATAATGCTTTTTGCGTGGTCGATGACGGCTTTCGTAACGCCTGCCAAAGACGCTACCTCGATGCCGAAACTTTGCGATGCCCCACCCCTGACAATCTTATGCAAAAAGACGATAGTGTCGTTGGCGCTGCTGACTAGCACGCGATAATTTTTCACGCCTTCGAGATCTTCAAGTTCCGTAAGTTCGTGAAAATGCGTTGCAAACAGCGTCTTTGCTTTGATGTTTTTGGTGATATATTCAAGCACCGCCCATGCAATCGACAATCCGTCAAAGGTTGAAGTTCCTCGTCCTATCTCGTCGAGGACGAGAAGGCTTGATGACGTTGCATAGTTCAGAATGGTTGCCACTTCGATCATTTCCACCATAAACGTACTTTGACCGCCGCTAAGATCGTCACTCGCGCCTATACGCGTGAAAATTCTGTCTGTCAGGGCGATTTTTGCGGATTTTGCAGGCACGAAGCATCCAATATGCGCCATTAGGGTTATGATTGCGACCTGTCGCATATACGTCGATTTGCCCGCCATATTCGGTCCTGTTATTATCATCGTACGGTTTTCGTCGTCATCGAGGAGAGTGTCGTTTGGCACGTACGCACCGCGATCGAGGAGCGTTTCGACGACGGGATGTCTGCCCTCTTGAATGTCAATACACTTGACTTTTTTGTTTATTTCGGGTTTTACGTATTTGTTTGCGACTGACACGTTTGCAAGCGAAACGAGACAATCCAGCGCACTTAGAGCTTGTGCGTCCGCTTGCAGTTTTGCAAGATTTTCATAGCAGAGCGTTTTGAGTTCTGCAAAAATTTTGTCTTCGAGTGCCGTTGCGTTTGATTCGGCGGACAGAATTTTATCCTCGAGTTGTTTAAGTTCGTCGGTTATATATCTTTCACCGCCGACGAGCGTTTGCTTGCGCTGATAGCGATACGGCACTTTATCCACGAAGGATTTTGACACTTCGATATAGTAGCCGAACACCTTGTTATATCCGACTTTGAGTGTGCGAATTCCCGTATCTTCCCTTTCTTTTGCCTCGAGATTTGCCAGCCACTCTTTTGCGGAATTTTTTATATCCCTCATCTTATCGAGGTTTTCGTCGTAGCCCTTTTTGACGTAGCCGCCGTTCTTATAACTGTTCACCCCCTCACGATCGAGTGCGCTCAAAAGCGTTGCGCACACGTTTTCAAGCGGATTGAGCGTACGGTTTATGCCTTTTACGAGCGCGCTTGTCGCGCCGCCGAGCAGTTGTTTTATTTTCGGTATAGCCTCGAGGGTGTCTGCAATCGAGAGCAAATCTTTCGGCGAAGCGTTCCCGTAGGCGAGCCTTCCGTTCAGTCTTTCGAGATCGCGTACGGAGAAAAACGAATCTCCGAGCCTTTCGCGCAGAGCCTTTGACGATGCGAGATCTTCAAGCGCGTCGAGACGCTTGTTGATAGCGTCTGCGTCTTGAAGGGGCTGTTCGATCCAGCGTTTTAGCGTTCTTGCGCCCATAGCGGTTGATGTTTTGTCAAGCACCGAGAGGAGCGAGCCTTGTCGTTTTCCGTCGCGAGCGCGTTGAGTGAGTTCGAGATTTTTTCTCGTCGCGTTGTCGAGCATCATGAACGATTTATCGTGCATAAATGTTATTTTCGTGAGTTGTCCGAGACTTCTCTTCTGCGTTTGGGCAAGATATTCCAAAAGTCCGCCAATGGCGCATATAGCGCAGGTTTTTCCGTCCAATTCAAAGACTTCCGGTGACGTGACGTTGAAAGCGGTCAGAATTTTTCTCGTTGCGGTTGAAACGTTATATGCAAAGTCGTGATAGCAATGGGCGCGTTTTTCGTTTGCGACGAAATATCTCGTCTTTTGGTACTTTGCAACAAAGTCCTCGTTGCAAATGATTTCGCTTGGCGATATACTTCCGAGGATATTCGAGAGCCGTTCAAGGCAGTCCTCTCCCGAATATTCAAACGCGTTGAATTCTCCCGTCGATATATCCGTCCAGGCGATGCCGAAAGCGGATGAATTTGAAAAAATCGAGCAAAGATAGTTTGATTTTTTCTCGTCGAGGATGTCCTCTTCCATGACAGTGCCGCTCGACACCACTCTGACAACGTCCCTGTCCACAAGCCCCTTCGACGTTGACGGATCGCTTAATTGTTCGCAAATTGCCACTCTATAGCCGCCCTCGATGAGGCGCCTTATGTAGTTGTCAACGGCGTGATACGGCACTCCGCACATAGGAGCGCGCTCGTCAAGTCCGCAATCTCTGCCCGTGAGGGTGAGATCGAGCACTCTTGAAGCGGTGATTGCGTCGTCAAAAAACATCTCGTAAAAGTCGCCGAGGCGGAAGAAAAGCAGGCAATCGGGATAATTGTCTTTTATTTGAAAATATCTTTTCATCATTGGCGAGAGTTTATCTCTGTCGATATCGGCGATATTCATTTTTCCTCCTTATGTCCGAAGAGCGAAGCGGATTTCGATTCGGTGATTTTCACGTCAAAAAACTTCCCGATATCCTCTTTTACGCCCTCGAAAGTGACGAGTCTGCCGCCGTCTTCTCTGCCGCAAACCATGCCGTCGAGTTTTTGTGCGACATCCTCGCAAAGCACGCGATACACGCCGCCGATATACGT
>CAVABL010000057.1:6790-7183 GCA_963586735.1 Firmicutes bacterium TM09-10 | reverse complement strand
CTCAAAGACAGAGAGTATATCCTCGTCAAGTATTTCACGCCCGACGAGTATTGCCTTAGTGTTGTAAAACGTATTGTGGAAGTGTCAAAATCCGTTGCGCAACCGCAACAAGTCGCTTCCGAAAACGCAGAACGCACACTCTATCAGGACAAACAAGCCAAGGAAAAACTCGTCAAAACGGTGGGAAAGGGCGCATTGTTTGTGATGTCGTTGCTTGGTTCGCTCCTTGGAAGTACAATCGTTGCGGCAATAACGGTGCTATTGATTAAATTCTTGTGATATAAGAGGCAAAAATGCAAGTGCAGGTTGAAAGACAACACGTCTTAACAAAAAAAGAAAAAGCAGTGATGAGAGTCATCTATCAGGAGGCGGAAAAACAAAACGGTTCTTGTC
>CAVABL010000057.1:704-6780 GCA_963586735.1 Firmicutes bacterium TM09-10 | reverse complement strand
GTTCTTGTCTTGTCACGCCAATCGAGATTTTTGAAAAATTGCCGCTCGACTTGCCTTTTGAAGAGGATGAGTTGGACACGACTTTGCGCAACCTTGAAATCGACGACTATTTTGACGTCACTCGGTCGGACAAAAAAGGTGAACTCGTATACTGCATCAATCTGCAAAAGAAGGGGCGTCAGTTTGCAAGAGTGGAGCATGCGTTCAAGAGTAACCTCGCTTTCAAAATTTTGCTTACGCTCGGGCTCAGCGTCGTCACCGCACTCATAGGCGTCGGAATACGACAACTCGTCGCGTTTTTGTTGGGACAATGAAGTTTGAACTTGTCAGCAAATTCAAGCCTACCGGGGATCAACCCGAGGCGATAGAAAAAATCGTTGAAGGTCTCAAAGACGGATTCAACACAGAAGTTTTGTTGGGCGTCACGGGCTCGGGCAAAACTTTTACTATGGCGAACATTATCGAGCGTATGCAAAAACCCGCGCTCGTGATTGCGCATAACAAGACGCTCGCAGCTCAACTTTGCAACGAACTTAGAGATTTTTTTCCGAAGAATAGAGTTGAATTTTTCGTTTCCTATTACGATTACTATCAGCCCGAGGCGTACATTCCGCGCACTGACACTTATATAGAAAAGGACTTGCAAGTCAACGAGGAAATCGACAAATTGCGCAACAGCGCAACCGCATCGCTGTGCGAAAGAGAAGATACCATCGTTGTTGCGAGTGTTTCGTGCATTTACGGTTTGGGCGCGCCGACGGACTATTTTGAAAACTCGATTTCTTTGCGAGAGGGCGATGAGATAGATCGCGACGAACTTGCAAGGCGACTCGTCAACATCCAGTATAAGCGCGCGGATCTCGATTTTGTGCGCTCGACATTCCGTATGCGCGGCGACACGGTGGATATATTTCCAACGACAAGTTCGGAAGTCGCGGTGAGGATAGAACTTTTCGGTGATAATATCGAACGTATTTGCGAGATTGACGGCACGACGTCAAAAGTGCTCAACGAACTAAAGCATACGCTCATTTTCCCAGCGACACAGTATGTAATAAGCGGTGACAAGGAGGCAATTTTTCGCCGCATTATGCTTGACAAACAGGAAAGAGTGAGATATTTCGAGGAGAGAGGGAAACTCATCGAGGCGCAACGCATCGACGAAAGAGTCAACTACGACATCGAAATGATAAGAGAAGTCGGCCATTGCAGTGGCATCGAAAACTACTCGCGGTATTTTGACGGCAGACAACCAGGGCAAGCACCGTACACGCTTCTTGACTTTTTCGGTAAGGACTTCATAACTTTCATTGACGAAAGTCACATGACCATTCCGCAAATAAGAGCCATGTACAACGGCGACAGAGCGAGAAAGGACAATCTCGTCGAATACGGATTCAGACTTCCGTCTGCCTACGATAATCGCCCGTTGCGGTTTGAGGAGTTTGACGCGCGCATTCGCCAACTCGTTTGCATGTCAGCAACGCCGGCACAATATGAACTTGACAGAGCAGATCTCGTTGCCGAACAAATCATCAGACCGACGGGGCTTCTCGATCCCGAAATTGAAATAAAACCGATAGAAAACCAAATCGACGACCTTATTGGCGAGATAAACGCAGTAGTCTCGAACAAGGGCAGAGTGCTTGTGACGACGCTCACAAAAAAGATGGCGGAAAACCTCACCGATTATCTCAAAGAAGTGGGAATCAAAGTGCGATACATGCACTCGGATATCGACACGCTCGAGCGTATAGACATCGTCAAGGGATTAAGAGAAGGCGAGTTTGATGTGCTGGTTGGCATCAACCTTTTGAGAGAGGGGCTTGATTTGCCCGAGGTGCAACTCGTTGCTATCCTCGACGCTGACAAGGAGGGCTTTTTGAGGAGCGAGAGCGCACTCATTCAGACGATAGGAAGAGCGGCAAGAAACGATAAGGGCAGAGTTGTTATGTATGCGGACAACATGACGCAATCGATGCAGAGAGCCTATGACGAAACCATGCGCCGCCGTAAGATTCAGGACGAATACAACAAGACCCACGGCATAGTGCCAAAGACCGTTGTGAACGCAATCAAAAATTCGCTTGAAATCACCAAAAAGGCAGTTGACAATGAAAAATTGAGCGTTAAAGACATGATCAAGGAAATTGAACGCCTCAAAGGACTTATGCAAGTCGCTGCCGAAGGGTTAGATTTTGAAAAGGCGATCTTGCTGCGTGACGAGATAAATAATCTCAAAAAACAAATCAAAAAGTTGGGTTGAAACGCCGTAGACGGAGAATGTAATAAAGAGAAATAATATGAGTATCGACACAATCATCATTAAAGGGGCAAAGGAACACAATTTAAAAAATATAGACCTCGAGATTCCGCGCGACAAACTCGTCGTGTTCACCGGGTTAAGCGGTAGCGGCAAATCGTCGCTCGCTTTCGACACTATCTTTGCCGAGGGGCAAAGACGCTACGTCGAGAGTCTTTCAAGTTATGCGCGCATGTTCCTCGGACAAATGCAAAAACCCGACGTAGACTATATTGAAGGGCTTTCGCCAGCGGTTTCCATAGATCAGAAAACAACGTCGCATAATCCACGCTCGACCGTGGGTACGGTGACGGAAATTTACGACTATTTCCGTTTGCTATTTGCGAGAATAGGAACGCCACATTGCCCAAAATGCGGAAGAGAAATTTCAAGGCAAACCGTCGACCAAATTTGTGACAGAATTATGGAAAGACAAGGCGTGAAGCTTCAGATTCTTGCCCCCGTCGTAAGAGGCAGAAAGGGCGAATATCGCAAGGAACTTGAACAATATAAGCGCGCAGGATATGCGCGCGTGCGCGTGGATGGCGTGAATTACACTCTCGACGAAGAGATTAAACTCGACAAAAACATCAAGCACGACGTGAGTGTCGTCATCGATCGTATCGTCGTCAAGGACGGTTCGCAAAGACGTATCTCGGATGCAATCGAGAGCGCAATCAAACTGTCGGAGGGCATCGTGATTGCCGATTTCGACGGCGAGGAAATGCTTTATTCCACAAAGTACGCTTGCCCTGATTGCGATTTGAGTTTTGAGGAACTTTCGCCGAGGTTGTTTTCTTTCAACAATCCATACGGCGCATGTCCCGAATGCTCGGGCTTGGGATTCAGAAACGAAATTGATGTCAATTTGCTCGTCAACGATTGGAACAAATCCATCAACGAGGGCGCAATTAAAGCGAGCGGTTGGGATGCGGGACATATGTCGCAAATGCAGTATAAGGCACTTGCGCAGGCATACGATTTTTCGCTTGATACGCCTATAAAGTGCTTACCGAAAAACGTTCTCGATATTATTTTTTACGGCAACGACGGCGACCGTATTCCCATGGAGTACAATTCGCGCACATTCAGCGGTTTTTACAAGGCAAGTTATGAGGGCATTGCAAAAAATCTCATGCGCCGATACTCCGAAACCGACAGCGAATTGGTCAAAAACGAGATTGCCAAATATATGAAAGAAGTGCCTTGCTCGAAGTGCGGCGGAAAACGCCTCAAACCCGAGGCTCTCGCAGTCACAGTTCAGAGCAAAAATATCCATGAACTCACCGAAATGTCGATTGCAAAACTCAAAGAGATTATGCAAAATCTGAATCTATCCGCAACGCAACACATAATTGCGGACAGAATCGTCAAAGAGATTTGCGCAAGGCTTGATTTTCTCGTAAACGTGGGGCTTGACTATCTCACGCTCTCTCGTTCGGCAACGACGCTCAGCGGCGGTGAATCGCAACGCATCCGCCTTGCAACACAGATAGGCAGCGGACTTACGGGCGTGTTGTACATTCTTGACGAGCCAAGCATCGGCTTGCATCAAAAGGATAATCAACGACTTTTGCAATCCCTCAAAAATCTGCGAGATATAGGCAACACGCTCATCGTCGTCGAACACGACGATGAAACCATCCGCAATGCCGACTACATTGTCGATATAGGTCCGGGTGCAGGCGTTCACGGCGGAAATGTCGTGGCGTGTGGAAGCGTTGAGGACGTCATTGCATGCAAGAATAGCATAACTGGCAAGTATCTTAGCGGCGAATTGTCAATTCCCGTGCCCATCGCAAGACGCTCTCCAAACGGCAAATTTCTTGAAATCAAGGGCGCAAGACAAAACAACCTCAAAAATATAAACGTACAAATTCCGCTCGGCGTGTTCAATTGCGTCACGGGTGTGTCGGGAAGCGGAAAATCATCTCTCGTCAACGAGGTTTTGTACCCGGCACTGTCAAACGCGATCATGAAATCGAACATCCGCCTCGGAAACTGCGATTCCATCGATGGCATAGAAAACGTGGACAAGGTCATTTGCATAGACCAAAGCCCGATCGGGAGAACGCCAAGATCAAACCCTGCAACCTACACCGGCGTGTTTGGCGATATACGCGAACTGTTTGCTTCCTTGCCCGATTCGAAGGCGAGGGGATATTCGGCAGGCAGATTTTCCTTTAATGTTCACGGCGGAAGATGCGAGCACTGTCAGGGCGACGGAATCATTAAAATCGAAATGCACTTCTTGCCCGATGTGTACGTTCCGTGTGAGGTCTGCAAGGGCGCAAGATACAATCGCGAAACCCTCGATGTGCGCTACAAAGGCAAAAATATCAGCGAAGTGCTCGATATGACAATCGAGGAAGCCACCGAGTTTTTTGCCAATATTCCGAAAATCAAAAACAAGATAAAAACTCTCAACGACGTCGGATTAGGCTACGTAAAACTCGGGCAATCCTCAACCACTTTGAGCGGCGGTGAGGCGCAACGCGTCAAACTTGCAACCGAACTTTCCCGTCGGTCAACCGGCAAAACCGTCTATATTCTCGACGAACCCACGACAGGCCTTCATACACACGACGTTGCAAAACTCATCACCATTCTCAACCGCCTTGTCGAACAGGGCAACACAGTCATCGTCATCGAGCACAATCTCGATGTCATCAAGGTTGCCGACAACGTCATCGACCTCGGTCCTGACGGCGGAGATCATGGCGGTACAATAGTTGCGCAAGGAACGCCTGAAGACGTGTGCAAGGTTGGTTCATCTTACACCGCCCAATTCCTGAAAGACGTGTTAAATCGCAACATTTAGCTAATAGCATTGTCAAAACCTTTCGTTTGTCAACTCATATGTGCATACGCACATGCGATAAAGTGTGGATTCTTGATAAATATTTCAAAACCAACCAAATTACTAGTAAGAACTTTAATTGTGCAGAAAACGCGTCGAATTGCTCGACGCGTTTTCAAAGATATGCGTATATATCATCCTATTCCGAATGAGTTTTTAAGAGCGAAACGAAGCATAGATTCGATGGATGATTGAGATATTTCATGCGAGGGTGTTTGAGTAAATCCGTACATGGCAAGGGGAGTGTCTCCCACAAAACTCGTTGCTGGCGTTGCGTTTGAAACGCTTGCGGCGAGAGATGTGAGTATATCGCCGAAGAGGGCGGTTGTGACGACGACGTCGAGTGAGTTTGGATCTTTTACGATTTTGTTTATCGTTGCGGTGACGTCCTGCATATTGACGGCAACGTAGGGATAGTCCTCGTTGACGTCGGCGACGATTTTGCGCCAAAGTTTCGACGTGGTGAGTTTGTCCGCTTTGTCGGCGAGGATGATGGCACGCTTTGAGTCGGTTGCAAGTTCGTAAGCAATTCGTGCGGTGTGTTCGATTTCAAGTTCGCTATATCGCTCCGTGTCGTACGCCTCGCGCCCGAAAGTCGCATTGTTGTCAAATCCGCTTTTCCCGCCGTATATGCCGCCGTTTTTGTCCTGCACTATGCAAAAGGAGTGAGTTTCGTTATTCCCGTTGCAAGAAAAGCGGGTAATTTGCGCGTACAATCCGAGTGATTTGCGAATTGATTCCGCCAAGACTTCATCTCGTTTGTCGCTTGCAAGAAACAAAACGGCGTGTGCTGATTTCGCCCTTTCTACGATGTCTCTGTCACAAAAATTTGCCGATTGGCACTTAAATTTGACATACTCGTTTTCGAGCGAGGAGAGTTGAGCTTTTGCATTGGTGAAAAATTGATTCGATTC
>CAVABL010000057.1:0-694 GCA_963586735.1 Firmicutes bacterium TM09-10 | reverse complement strand
TGCAGTTCTGACAATCGCAACCGTCGCGGGCGCTTGTTTCGCTCTTGTTGCGTGCGATGACAACGATGCGAATATTCAGGCCGTTGTGGCAGCCGATCTTCTCGAGGAAGATTTCGGAATCGCCGTGAAAAAGGGGAACACGACCCTCATGAGTGCAGTGAATTACGTCATAGACGAGTGGAACGGCAACGGTAAAATGACGCAATATATGAATTATTATTCCGCTCTTGCCGACGAGGAATCGAGCGGTGAAAAGGCGGTTGCTCCCGAGGGATTGCAAATCAGTTGGGATTTCGGTTCGGCAACTGAAACCGTGACAATGTACACCGAATCGGGTTTCCCTCCTTATGAGTTTGTTCAAGGAGGGGAAGTTGTTGGGCTTGACGTTGCAATCATGTCGCAAGTTGCAGTAAATCTCGGCAAAAAACTCGTTGTGAGCGACGGCGACTTTGATGTCATCGCGACAAATGTTGCAAATTCAACGTCGGACGCAGTGGGTGCGGCAGGCATCACGATCAACGACGAGCGCAAGCAAGTCGTCGATTTCAGCAACGTTTATTCGAGTTCGACGCTCGTCGTCGTGTCAAAGGATGGACAATACAAGAGTGTCAAGGATCTTGCTGGCAAAAACGTTGGCGTGCAACAAGGCACAAGCGGCGATCTCATTCTCGAAGCGGCAAAGGGATCGGGTTAC
>CAVABL010000056.1:0-7528 GCA_963586735.1 Firmicutes bacterium TM09-10 | reverse complement strand
TGCATATCGGTAAAAGTCTTGCCGTCAAATTAAAAAATGTGGCTTAAAACCTAAAAGTATATAACTGCAACGAAATATTTTTTTGTCGTATCTCTTTTCACGTTTTCTGCTTTCTATTTTAGTCTTACCATTCGATAATAAAGTTGATAAAAAACCGAACTTGTGATAACGGAAACATTCCACAACTGCACGCGATGCGCGCAATATCGCTTGCTTGGTTTTTGCGTGCTATGCACGCAAGCGGACAATTCAAATATTCCTCAACCCAAACGCAGTTTGGATATCATCACGAAGTGATTTCATCCGAGCAAAGCGAGGATTTCATCGCACTTTGTGCGATATCATTGATTGCGCAAACAGCGCAATATCGCCCTGCTCAAATGACGTCGTCTTTGTCAACGACGGATTTGTTGCGCTTTTCGTCGTGGCCTATGACTATATGTTTGTCGCCGTTTTCGTCGATATATTCCTTTTTGATGAGGATTTTCCCGTCCTCGTCCGCCTCTTTTTTGAGGATGGCGAGTTCATATTCGCTCTTGTTTGCATATTTTTGAAGGTCCTCTTGTTGCTTTTTCTCAAGCCTTTTTGAACGTGAAAAATACAGCGTCAGCGCGATTGCGATTGCAAGGATGACAAACCCGTAAAGAAACACGTCGGCATACTGCCTCGGCAAAAAATACGCAATAGTCGTGAGGATAAGCCCTGCCACGATGTTGCCCAAAAACACCGACAACGACGCTTTCCACACCGGGAAGTCCAAAAAACTGCCTATGCACGAGCCCGTCCATGCGCCCGTCATTGGCAGCGGAATTGCAACGAACACGAACAATCCCAAAAACTTTTTCGCGTCCTTCGACATAGGTTTGCGTTGATGTTTGGACTTGATTTGGTCGATTTTTCCGCTTTTGTCCTCGCTGTATGCGCTTTCCGCCCTGTCCGCAAGGTTGGATTCAAGGCGTTTGCCGATTTTTGAAAACCATTTCGAGCGGCGCAATTTCCTCAAAAACGGCCTCGTGATGAGGATGAGAGGAAGGATGACCGTCGTCGAGCCTGCAATACAGCACAGCATCCCGAGCATCATTTCGCCGAGCGAAGAGAACATGTACGGCATGAACAAAATTGCCCCGCGCAACTCGATGATGGGGATAATCGAGATGACGTAAAGCGTCAGATAGGGATTGCCTATCGCCTCGCTTATTTGGGTGATCAACTGTTGAATCATAGCCGTCGCTCCTTGATGAAAGTATAGTTTACGCACCCGATTCTGTCAAGGCGAATTGTCCTTTTCCGCTTGCAAAATCTCGCGCGTTTTTATATAATCTCATCACAATATATTATTGAACGCAACGTCCTTATATTCACAAAAACCGCCTTGCACACTTTTGCAAAACGGCGCAAACGGAACTGCGTTTGAGGGAAAGCAAGCATGCAAAAAATATTGTCTGCAATGCGGCGCGCCGTCAAGGACTATCATATGATAGACGACGGCGACAAAATTTTCGTGGGACTGTCGGGAGGCAAGGACAGCACCCTGCTGTTGCGCGCGCTTGCGGACTATCGCCGATTCTCGCCCGAGAGTTACACGCTTGAGGCGATCACCGTCGACATGGGGCTCAAAGACACCGACAAAACCGAACTCGAAGCACTCACCAAATATTGCGAAAGTCTCGGCGTGCCGCACCACGTCGTAAAGACGGACATCGCCGAAATCATCTTTGACGTGCGCAAGGAATCCAACCCCTGCTCCCTTTGCGCAAAAATGCGAAGAGGCGCGCTCAACAACGAAATCAACCGGTTGGGCGGCGGCAAACTTGCGCTCGGACACAACGCCGACGATGTTGCCGAAACCATGCTTTTATCCCTTCTTTACGAGGGAAGATTCTCGTGTTTCCCGCCAACCGCGCATATGGACAAGTCGGGCGTATCTTTGATAAGGCCGTTCGTCTACCTTGAAGAGTACGACATAAAATCCGCTGTGAAACGCCAGAATTTGCCGATAGTGAAAAATCCGTGCCCAATGAATCACGAATCGCAACGCGAATATATGAAAAACCTCATCAAAACCATATGCAAGGACATTCCGTTTGCAAAACAGCGCATTTTGGGCGCAATATACCACCCCGAGCGCAACAATTTGTGGACGAAACAAATATCCTCGCCGACAGACAAACAAAATCCCGAGCAAACCGCCGAGCGAAACTCCAAGCAAAACCCCGAACGCTAAAACGAAAACATCCACGCAAAAATGCAAACCACAAGCAATAAAATCGGCAAAACCGAAAGCACAAAAACGTGACGGCAAATCCCTAAAACGCCCGCGCAACTATACTCCATCAAACGAGAAAAACCGAGCGACAAATCAAAAAAACGGACGATAAAAAAATGGCTGCAACGCCATTTTTTTTCGTTTCAAATCAAACTTTCGTCTCAGCGTAATTCGTCCGCAAAAACATTGAGTTCAATCCTTTTTTCAAACCTTATTTTTTGCCTTTTCCTTTCTCACGACGATGACGACGATTGTCACGACCGCTGCCACTGCGATTGCCAATCCGACGACAAGCATCGACAAGTCGAGCGGACGCAAAATGAACGGTTTTACGTTTGCGGTGAACTTATATTGAAAATCAACCGTTGCGTTGTCGCCGTACTTTGCGGTGATATAATAAACGCCCGCTTTTTTCGGTGTAAACTCAAAGATTGCGCCCGATGCGACGTACTCTCCGTTGACAAACCATTTCGTTTCGACGTCGGGGTCAAGATACTTCACGCCGGTGAGTGCAAAGCGTGTTGTTTCGGTCGAATACAGCGTTGCGCTCGAGGGTGCTTCCGACACGTCCTTGTCCGCATCGTCTGCGAGAGTCACCCTCACCTCTCCGACATAGTATTTGCCGAATTCGATATGAACCTGCACGGTTTGAGTTGCGGAATATCCCGGGATTTTTGCCGTCACGACGTAATCTCCTCCGCCCGCAAACGAATACGTCAAACTCGTTCCCGTTCCGATGACGACGGGCTCGGACACGGCGGTATCGTCGTCTGCGGATTTGATTTTCGTCAAACTCCACTCGAGAGCGTTTTCGACGTCGGGATCGACCTTTCCGACGGGACTTATCTGCGCAAGGAACGTTATCGGCGATATGCTGTCCGCGCGCATATAAATCGTGCCTGCATAGTCGCCCGTGCCGAGCGTCCCATTGTGCTTTATCGCAATCGATTTCGGGATTTCGTAGTCAAAATCGACATCGTCGAGATTGCCCGAAACGACGGACTTAAAATCAAGGCACTTAAACTCGTAACCCTTGCTTTCGATAGTTTTGCTCGCAAGCAAGGCGATTGCTTGTGCCTCTTTCACGCAGTCGAAATTTCTGCCTTCCACGGTGCATCTGAGTTTGAGCAAAGCGGAGGCAAAACTCACGAAAGTTGCGGACATACTCGTGCCGATCATCGTGCCGTAAGTGCTTGCGGTCTTATACCCGGTTGCCGTCCACACGTCGTAGCCGGGAGCGCAAAGCGTATACGTTGCGCCGTAATTCGACGATGAATAGAGTTGAGTTTTTTGCTGATTCATCACGGACACGACGCCGGGATAAGCCGCGGGATAAAACAAGTCGCTTGGATTTTTGTCCGATGACGAATTATTGCCGGCGGCGGCAACCACGACTGCGTTGCGGCGCGCGTTTTCGACAGCGGTTGAAAATTTGTTTTCATCGTCGTCGGTGATGTCGCCATTCTTTTTGAGCGTCGAGATATCCGCGCCGGTCAACCCGAGGGACAAATTGACGACGTCTGCGTTTGCGTCGTTCACCGCCCAATCGATTGCGCTCGTGAGGCTCGTGAGTTTGAACTTATCCGTGCCGGTATTATTTGCCTTTATGGGATAAATCTTGACGAATTTTTCAAGTCCGAATTCTCTTATGAGGATTGCAAGACTTCCCGCAACACCGCTTCCGTGCTTGCTCGTCTCGTCCGATATATCCACGTTGCCGTCGTCGTCCGCGCCGCTAAGCGAGTTGTATCCGAGTATATCGCCGTTTGCGTTTTTGCAAAGCACGCTCACGCCGTTTTTGTCGTCGGCAAAGAGTTCGTGTTTCAAGTCGATTCCGGTGTCGATGACGGCGATGATGACGGGGCTCGAAACCCGTGACAAATCCCATTTTGAAACGACATCTTTTGCCGCCGCCACGTCGAGATATTCCTCGCCGTAGTACCACGTTTCGCTCAATTCCTTGCCGCCCCATTCAAGCGCGTTTGCAACCGAAGACGAAGAAAACGCCGCAGAGAACGTGCTTGCGCACACGAGCGCAAACAACAAAATCAATATCAGCGTTTTCTTGCAAAAGGATTGTTCCATTTTCAAAATCGTATGTTTATACATTCAAAACGCACGTTTTATTGTGCGTTTTTGAGCAGTTCGAGCGAATATTGCAAGCGGCGCAAGGTCTCGTCTTTTTTGAGCACGGCTGCAAGTTCGATTGCACCGCCTGGGGTTACGGGCGCGCCCGACAGGGCAACTCTCATCGAAAACATAACTTGTCCGCCCTTCATGCCCGCCTGCTCCGCACAGGCTTTGATTTGTTCTTTGATTGCGTCTGCGCTCCAATTGTCAAAGTCCTTGAGTGCGTCGATTGAAACCCCAACCGCTTTGAGCGCAACCGCCTTGTCAACCTTCATTTTTTGATGCACGTACATATCGAGATCGTACTCTTTAAACTCATTCAAAAACGCGAGTTTTTCGGGAATCTCGCTGAGGATATCCACTCTCGTTTGCATGAGCAAAGCAAGTTCCTTGATGTCGTAATCTTTTCCGTCGATAGCCTTTTCAATCCACGGCGCAGCGACTTTTTCAAAGTCATCCGCACTCATTGCTTTGAGATATTCGCCGTTGAGCCAACGCATTTTCGCCTCGTCAAAGATTGAGCTCGAATGAGAGATGCCGTCCACGTCAAACGCCTCGATCATCTCGTCCATCGTCATTTTTTCCTTGTTGTCTTTGGGGCACCAGCCGAGCAGTGCGATATAGTTCACCACCGCCTCGGGCAGATATCCCTTTGCGATGAAGTCCTCGAAGTTTGCGTCGCCGAAACGCTTTGAGAGTTTTCTCGTTGCGTCCTTCATGATCGGCGGAAGATGCATATATTTCGGTCTTTCCCAACCGAACGCGTCGTAGATGAGGTTATATTTGGGCGTGGAACTCAAATATTCCGTGCCTCTTATGACGTGCGTGATGCCCATCAAATGGTCGTCCACGACGTTTGCAAAGTTGTATGTGGGCAGACCGTCGCTCTTGAGGAGCACTCCGTCCTCGATATCGGCGCTGTCAACGCTTATCTCGCCAAACACCATATCCGTGTAACTTGACACGACGCCCTCGGGCACTTTCTGACGGATGACGTAAGGTTCGCCGGCGGCAAGGCGTCTTTGCACTTCCTCTTTTGAGAGGTTGCGGCAATGCTTGTCGTAGGTGTGAACGCCGTTTTCGTCTTTGAGACTTTCAAGTCTTTCCTTGTCGCAGAAGCAATAGTACGCACCGCCGAGTTCAACGAGTTTTTCGGCATATTCTTTGTAAAGCCCCATCCTTTCCGTTTGAACGTACGGACCGAAACCGCCGTCCTTATCCGGACCTTCGTCATACGTGATTCCTGCGGTGGCGAGCGTGCGATACACCATTTCGACTGCGCCCTCGACCTTGCGTTCCTGATCGGTGTCTTCTATGCGGAGAATAAATTTTCCCCCGTTTTTGCGGGCAAAGAGAAAAGCGTACAATCCCGTACGCAAGTTGCCGATGTGCATAAATCCCGTCGGAGACGGCGCAAATCTCGTTCTTACTGTGTCACTCATAAAATGCTATACCTTCTTTCAAACCTTTTTGCAGGTTTTGGATTTTTATCATCGTTCCGTTTTCCTCAAACGAATAGCAATCAGTTCCCGAAAAAATGAGGTGATCTTGCAGCGTGACGCCGATGCCCGTGAGGGTGTTCATCACCTCGCGCGTCAAATCCACGTCCATTTGCGACGGAAAAACATTTCCGCTTGGGTGATTGTGCGCGATGATGATTGCGCTTGCGCCCGTCCGCAGAGCAAGATCAACGATTTTTCTCACGTCCAGTCTCACCGAATCCCCACTGCCCCTGTCGATAACCTCGCATTTGAGCAGTTTGTCGTGAGCGTCCAAAGCCGCAACGCACACTTGCTCTTGGTTGTATCCGAACAGTTTCGAGCACAAAAAACTTCGCGCCACGCCTCGCCCGGCAAGATCCTTGCGGTTTGCGCCCGTGCGACTCACGTCCTCGACGTACACTCTGAACACGTCGGGCAACGTCGCAAGAAAGAGAGCCGCGTTTTCCGTCATACCTCTCACCGAAAGCAACTCTTCTTCCTTTGCGTTCAGCACGCCCGAAAAAGAGGAAAATTTGTCGATAAGTGCGTGCGCAATCTCGTTGGTGTCCTTCCTCGGAACGAACGGAAAGAGCAAATATTCCAAAATCTCGTGCGGTTGAAACGTCACGAGCCCGCCGTTGCGGATTTTTTGGCGCATACGCTCCCTGTGTCCGTCGTGAACAGTTGCCATATCACAACTCCGGATATTCTTTGAACACGCTCTCGTCAAGTTTGACAAGGCGCACAAGGACGTTCAAAGCCTCGTTTTCATCTGCAAATCCATACGTTTTTCCGATGACCTTCCACGCACCGTACGCATGCAAAAAATCGTACCAAAAATAGCACTCGTCCTGAAGTTGAAAAATCTCGAGATAATTGAAAGATTCATACTTGCTCCAATTTTTCAGCACGTCGATAAGCGCATTGACCTCCTTGTTGTCGTCGTAGCGCGCGTGTATAAACGAGAGCATATATTTTTTCACTTCTTTGGAAAAGGTCATAACGCCCTGTTTGGCGTTCTCTATGTCCTTGATTATCGCAGCGATTTCGGGATCGTCGCTGTGCTTTTTGAGGACTTTCTGGCACGGAAATGCAAATGCGTTTGTCATAGTGAAATATTATAAACGAAAAATATATATAAATCAAGGTTTTTCGCGTTTTTCACGCAAGCACGCAAAATAAAGCGCACACAATCGATTCGAACAGCCGCGTCTCAACGACTGCACCGCAAAATTTGCAACGCCTCATATAAAACATGCGGCGACAATTTTCATAATTGCCACCGCATTGTCGTTTTTTGATACTAATCAAACAAATTCACATTGTCCCAAAATGTCCATTCGCTTTCTCCACTTTTATTTATGCATTTTTGAATCATCGCAAACAAACAAAATACGTGCGGCGTTACGTATTTTCTTTGTCATAAAGCGTTTGCAAACGTGGCAATAGCCTCGCACAAAATCGAGGCAATCCTCATCTGATATTCCGGTTTTTGCAAATTCGTTTCATCGGCATAATTGCTCAAAAACCCACATTCTACGATGACGGACGGACACCGGCAACACTCGAGAACGTACTTTTCGGCACATAATGCGCCGTATGCTCGGCCGCCATCCGTCAAATTCAATTTTGCGTTCAACGCACCCTGCAC
>CAVABL010000055.1:0-7678 GCA_963586735.1 Firmicutes bacterium TM09-10 | reverse complement strand
TCAACGGATTAAAACTGCTGCTTCCGCCGCTCGAACCCTTGTCCTTGTTGATGCCGAGTTTGTCGTTGTCGTATTCCTCGGTTTCTTCGTCGTACACATAATAGGAGTCGTTGTCGACAAGGCGGAAAGTCTGACCGATGAAGTATTCGTATGACACTTTCGTTTTGTCTATGGCGACGGGTTTTCCGCTTTCGTCTTTTACGACATTGCCGTCGTCGTCTTTTTCATACATTTCGATGCCGAATGTCTCAATGAGATCGGTGCTGATCGTATTGTCGGAATTGACGCACAACAACACTTCGTTTTTGTTTTGGGGCCACCGGCTCCCCTCGCCGATGAAATCATAGGAGCGCATAAAAACGTCCTCGTCCGCAATAAGTTCCTGCCAATATTTTGCCTGAAGTCCGTTTTCGCCGAGAACAGTCATTGCGATTCCCGTCGTTGTGAGCGGTTTTGGCTGTTGCGACACGTCTTTGTATGTCACGTTGCCGTCGGCGTCGTATGTCTTTCTGACGAGATTGTAACGCAAACCGTATGAAATGCACATTGCAGTGTAGTATGATTTCGGCATTGCTTTCATGTAGTTGTCAAACTCAACGGTCAACTCGTTTTTCGTCACGCCGTCCATAAACGAATTGACGATTGAAAGCATCATCTTCATCATCGTGGAGTCGTAAGACGCGCTGCTTGAAATTTTGATTTCGTCCGAATCGGGATAAGACGTTTCGCTGTCGGAGCTCGGCTTTTCCATCATACTGGTCATGAGTTCCATCATAGCATTGCTTGAAACATTGTATTGATATATGCCGAGCGGAACACCTGCAAGCAGATCGTTCTCCATGTTTGCAAGATAGAGGTTGAATCCGTTGTATATGGACAGCACAAGCGCAAGACCTATGATGCCAATTGCGCCTGCAACGGATGTAAGTATCGTGCGGCGTTTTTTGGAAACGAGGTTTTTGAGACTCAATCCGAAAGCCATGCCTGCGCTCATCGACGTCGGCTTGAACGCTCTCTTTTCTTTCTTTTTCTTTTTTGTGAGACTGTTGAGCCCGAGTTTGTCAAAGAGTGCTTTCGTCTCTCCGCCGACATTTCTCATTGCCACTTTGCGCTTGTGGTTTGAGATTTTTTTCTTCTTGTCGGGTTCGTCGTTTTGCTCGTTTTGGGTGTTTATCTCTTCGTTTTGCGATGATAAAATGCTCGCTGTTGCAACGTCAGCAATTTCCAAAGTATCGGTCGTTATCTCATCGACGATCGTATTGTCTGCAAACAAAGTGTCTGTTTCTCCCCCAAAGACAGTCTCATCTGCTCCCTCGCAATTTTCGTTTTCGGGATCATACGGATTCGTATCCTCGATGAGCTGTCCGTCTTTGAAACGACAAATACGGGTTGCGTATTGGTAGGCAAGTTCGGCGTTGTGCGTGACCATGATGACGAGGCGATCTTTTGCAAGTTCTTGCAAAATGTCCATAACCTGAACACTGAGTTCACTGTCAAGCGCGCCGGTCGGTTCGTCCGCAAGAATGATTTTCGGATCGTTGACGATTGCCCTCGCGATTGCCACACGCTGCATCTGTCCTCCCGAGAGTTGATTGGGATTTTTGTCAAGTTGCTCGTGCATGTCGACTTTGTGCAAAGCGGCAACTGCCTTTGCTCTGCGTGCCTTTTTCTTTTCACCGACGAGGCTCAGGGCGAGTTCGACGTTTTCAAGCACCGTCAAATGCGGGATGAGGTTGTAACTTTGAAAAACAAACCCGATTGTGGCGTTGCGATATGCGTCCCAATGCTCGTCGTCAAACTCTGCGGTTGAAACGCCGCCTATGACGAGGTCGCCCGACGTGTATCTGTCAAGTCCGCCTATTATGTTGAGCATCGTCGTTTTTCCGCATCCGCTAGGCCCCAAAATTGCCACAAACTCGCTTTCGCGGAAATTGAGCGAAACTCTTCTCAATGCGTGCACGGTTGTGGTTGCGGTCGGATAATCTTTTACTATGTCCTTAAGTTGAAGCATTTTTACCTCACTGAATTGCACTTGTTATATTACGTTTGCGTCTTGCCGACGAAAACGACAAAGAGAATGACTTGCGGTCATTCTCCTTGCATGGTTTCAAAGTTTGCTCCCCCTCTCATAAAATCAGAGCATCGTTTGATCTGTCATCAAGGAAATGCCCTTGCTCATTGCGCTTGAAATGTTTTTGCAAAGCTCCTCGAGAGTAAGCGAACTCTTGTGGTTGAACCAAATTTTAAAACATTCCGTCATGCCTGCCGCAGCAAATGCGACGATGTATTTTGTCTTGCCGAGGTCACTTGTTGAGCCCTCGTGTTTCTTAAACCAATGCATGTACGCCTCAACGATGCGATCATTGATTTTGTCAAGAAGTTGCCCGGAATTGCTTGAAGAAAGGATGTATCTATTGTTTTTGTCCTGTTTCAAAATTTCGTCGGCAAGCGTGCTCAGAAGCGGATACGGATTCGTTATGCTATTGCGGATATCTGCTTCGCTCATAATCTTGTCGATGCGCGCGATGATTGAGTTTTCAATGTCGGTGCGAACGTCGCTCACCGTATTGTAGTACATATAAAACGTGCTACGAGTAACATTCGCTTTTTGCGTAAGTTCGCTTATCGTGATATCGGACATATCCTTTTCTTGCACAAGTTGCTTGAACGCTTCAAAAATGGCGTTTTTCGTTTTGACAACTCTCTTGTCGATCCCACCGTATTTCATAGTTTTCTTTCCTAAATAATCGATTTTATATTGCAAAATGTATCTTATCATATGTTTGTAGGGTTTTCTATCGTTTTACAAAATATTAATGAAATTAATAAATTATTAAGGTTTGCACATTCTACAAGCAAAACGGCCAATCAATCGGCCTTCAAGAAGGAGTAAAAATGAAAATCAAACGAACGAGAAAATACAACATTCCTCTCTCTCACAGCAACCTTTCGACACACGAAAATCTGCGCTCGCGCTTCGATCCGAACGGAAGTTATACGGGCATCACGGAAGGGTACAACCCAACCGTCCCCAATGGTGAAAAACCCGTTCAGGACGTGGATGATTTGTGATAAAAACACAATAAAACAAACAAGACAAAATGCGCCAAACAAACGAATAAAAACGCCGCTAAACCAGTCCCAAAATGTGAAAAACACACATGCGTCATCAACTCGTTTCGATGACAAAATCAGACGTATTTGCCTTGGCTTTTTGAGATTTTCAAGAGAGTAATAAATGAGTAAATAACAAGGAGACGCCCCTCAGTCAGCAACCCTACCGTACACGATGTACATGAGTTGATGAATGAGGGGTGTTGACAGGGTTGTTTGCTTATTTATTGTGCTCTTGGTCGATTTTGGAGATGACGCGCAACACCACATCAAACCCCAATCCCACCGTATCAGCGGTGAATCGTTCGGGAACGTCACGGAATGTGTGATAATAATCGCTCATGACTGGATTTTGCGCGGCAAAAGTGATTGATTTGACACCTGCTTTCTGGAATGGCGTTGAGTCACAACCGCCAACGGGATTGGCAATGTCGCCGGGATTTTTGATGCCTGCTTCGCGCATGGATTCTTTGAACATGCGTTCGAGATCCTTGTCAAAGTGCGGGCAAAGCCAACTGTCGCCGTGGATGACTTCAAAGTGGTCGGCATCTGCGATGGAGTCGATGTTGATGTGATAGGCATTGTCAAGCATGCCGTCGTTTTTGTGCTTGCGAGTAAAGGCAATCGAACCACGAAGTCCGGATTCCTCTGCGCCAATACTGCAATCGACGATGCGACAATTTTTGGGCATTTTGTCGGGGTTTTCCTTGAAATATTTGACAACCTGATATGCAATCGAAACGCCCGTAGCGTTGTCCATAGCGCCGGGAGACGCAATTGCTTCGGTTTTTTCGTTGTACATCGTGAGCAAGAAAGCGCACACGATGACGATCGGCGAAGAGTAAAGGATGATTTGCGAAAGGATGGAATATGCCTTGACTGTGTTGACAAGTGCTTCAACCGAGAGTGTGTCCGCACCATATTGAATGGTCATTGCAAGCACGAGAGCAACCGCACTGACAAGCGTAACGAGCCCGACCGCAATTGCGCCAAGTCCCAAACGGAGCACGACACCGACAAAACCGAGTTTGTGTTGCGACGCACTGAGTTTGAGCGTCCAACTCGTGTCCGTGTGTCCGGAAAGGACAATCGTGTAGTCGTATTTTCCGTCCTCGGGAAGAAGTTCGGCGTATGTGTTGTGTGAAACTTTGTGCTTGAAGCACCAGTCGAAGCAAGTTTTGTATTTAAACACGCTCACGACAAGCCAAATCCATACGCCCACCATATACATAGTCGTCACAAAATGCATTGCAAGACCCGCATACATCGATATAGACGCAAGAATCGTCGCAAGCACAGTGAATATGCATCCGATGATGCCTGCCCAACCTGCATACGGCAAACCACCGATTGACGCGTGCGGAGCAAAAACAAAACTCTCCGTCACGGGATTCAATCCGATTTCTTTGAGTTTGTCGGACATATAGTCGTGATATTTTTTCTCGTTGTCCGAGCCGGGAAGACGCGGACCGATCTCGTTTGCGGCGTACTCAACCATTTCATAGGCGTCGTTGCCGTACTTTCTGAGTTCTTCTCTCATAATTTCCTTATCCTTTTTTTATTGATATTTGCTCAAAAAGGCACCCGCAAAACACGGATACGTTTCAAAACCGTGATTATTTGGCAATTTTCTCCATACCGCCCATATATTTGCGCAACACTTCGGGGATTGTGACCGAGCCGTCTGCATTCTGGAACTGCTCGACGATTGCGGGGATAAGCCTGCTTGTTGCAAGTCCGCTGCCGTTGAGAGTGTGCACAAAACGCGGTTTGCCTGTTTCGCCGTCACGAAAACGAGTGTTGTTCCTGCGCGCTTGATAGTCGTTGGCGTTGGAAACGGATGAACATTCCTTGTAAATGCCCATTGACGGAATCCAAAGTTCGACGTCGTAAGTTCTTGCCATTGACGCAGAGCAGTCTCCTGCCGCAAGTTTGCTCACTCTGAAGTGCAAACCGAGTTGCTCGACGAGCCTCGAAGCTTTTTCGACAAGTTCCTCAAACGCCTCTTTGCTGTGATCGGGATGAGCATACTGCACCATTTCGATCTTGTTGAATTGATGCCCTCTGATCATACCTCTCTCTTCTGCTCTTGCACTGCCCGCCTCTTTTCTGAAGCACGGCGAGTAAGCAAAGAATTTCATCGGGAGTTTGCTTTCGTCGATAATCTCGCCTGCGTACATATTTACGAGAGCGGTTTCTGCTGTCGGAAGCATAAAACGATTGCGCTTTCTGTCCTCATCGCAATCGAGCCAATACACCTCGTCGCTGAATTTGGGGAATTGACCTGCGCCGAAACCGCAATTGTAGCCGAGTTGATACGGCGGCAAAATAAATTCATAACCGTCTTTGAGATGCTCGTCGACAAAATAGTTGAGCAACGCCCATTCAAGCCTGGCACCGACTCCTCTGTAAATCCAGAATCCGTTGCCGGAAAGTTTGACGCCTCTTTCATAATCGATCATGCCGAGTTCCGTGCAAAGATCGACGTGGTTTTTGAGGGGGAAGTCAAACTTGGGTTGTTCGCCAACGATTTTGATAACCTTGTTGTTTTCCTTCTCGCCGGGGAGAAGATCGGGATCGGGAATGTTGGGCATGCATGCAATCGCATCATTGATGTTTGCAATAAGTTCGTTTATTTTTGCATCGCCGGCGGCAATTTCGTCGCCGAGTTTCCTCATTTCATCAAAGATAGGTTCGACCGGTTGCCCCGCTTTTTTAAGAACGGGGATTTGCGCCGACACCTTGTTCTTTTGCGCTTTGAGTTGTTCGATTTCTGTTATGGTTGCTTTTCTTTCGTCATCCCATTCGATGATTTGAGAAAAGTCCGCTTTGTAGCCTTTCTTTGCAAGGGCGTCGACCACCTCTTGCTGATTGTTTCTGATTCTTGCCAAATCCAACATAGTATTTACCTCTGCCGTCGTATAGTCTGATTTTATATTTTTGTTCAAACACGCATTTTATCTTCAAAAATTACGCATATTAAACGTTTGTTATGCAATTATATTCACAAGCCTGCCGGGCACAACGATGATCTTTTTGGGCGTTTGCGCAAGTTGATCCTTGACCGCTTCGAGCGCGGCTTTTTCGATTTCTTCCTTGCTTGCGGACGTTGACACCGTGACCTTTGCTCTCATCTTTGAATTGATCTGGACGGCAAGCTCAACCTCATCAAGCACCATTGCGGCGGGATCGAAAGTCGGATAAGACTGATTGAAAACGCTGTACTTTTGTCCGAGCATTTCCCAAAGTTCCTCGCAAAAATGCGGTGCGAACGGCGCAAGCAGCAACACGAGATCCTTTGTGCAATCCTTGTAGATCACATTCTTCTTTGCAACGTTTGCTTCGTAGTTGTACATGGCGTTGACAAACTCCATAAGCCTTGCAACCGCCGTGTTGAACGAAAAAGATCCGAGATCGTTTGTAACGCACTTTATCGTATTGTTGCGCACGCGGTTGAGTTCCTTTTCCGCCTTACCCAAAGGTGCATTGTCAAAATTAACCTCATAGCATTTTTTGACGATACGTTCCACTCTGTCAAAGAAACGACTTATGGATTCGAGACCGTTGTCGTTCCACGGGCCACCCTCAACATAGTTGAAACCGAACATGAGATACACTCTGAAAATATCCGCGCCGTACTTTTGAATGGAATCGTCGGGAGACACGACATTGCCCTTCGATTTTGACATCTTGTTTCCGTCCGGCCCAAGAATCGTGCCTTGATGCACGAGCGAGAGGAATGGTTCGTCAAAATCGAGATAGCCCATATCACGCAACGCCTTGGTGAAGAAACGCGCATACAAGAGGTGCATGCACGCATGCTCCGCTCCGCCGATGTATTTGTCAACGGGAAGCATCTTGTTGATCCATTCGCTATCAAACGGTTTGTCGGCGTTGTGTGCGTCGGGATATCTCAAAAAATACCAACTCGAGCAAACGAATGTGTCGAGCGTGTCTGCGTCGCGCTTCGCAGGTCTGCCGCACACGGGGCATGTGGCGTTGATAAATTCGTCACATTTTTTGAGAGGAGATTCTCCGTCCGGCGTAAAGTTGACATTGTGCGGAAGTCGCACGGGCAAATCCTCTTCGGGAACTGGAACATCACCACAATGATCGCAATGGATGATTGGAATCGGTGCGCCCCAATAGCGTTGACGACTCACGAGCCAGTCACGCAAACGATAGTTGGTTTTGAGACCGCCCTTGCCCTCTTTTTCGAGTTTCTTAAGGATTGCGAGTTTGCCATCCTCACTGCTCATACCATCAAATTCGCCACTGTTGCAAAGAATACCGTATTCGCAGAAAGGCAGTGTGTCATCCTGTCCATCCTTGCCTTTGATGACTCTCTTGACGGGAAGTCCGAGTTTTTGAGCAAACACGTAGTCGCGCTCGTCGTGAGCGGCAACGCCCATAACCGCGCCCGTGCCGTAACTTGCGATGACGTAATCCGCAACGAGAATAGGCACTGCTTCGTTGTTGACGGGATTGATTGCATATGCCCCCGTCGGCACGCCGGTCTTTTCTCTCGTTGATGACATACGATCGATTTCGGTTGATTTTGCAC
>CAVABL010000054.1:0-7683 GCA_963586735.1 Firmicutes bacterium TM09-10 | reverse complement strand
CTCCACAGTGATTGTGCGCTGTTAGCGCAAGCCTACGGCTTTAATTTGCACAGGTGATGCAATCACTCCAAAAATATCGTCGTTCTGAAACCCTTGCGAGCAAGTTTTCTCACTCGACATTGACACAAATGACATGTGGAGGCAATTGACGCCACCGCAATGCCGTTTGAGCAATGTGCGCTGTATTTAGTATAATTTATATTATATATAAAAATTTTGCAAAAACTTTCACCAAATGTTTGACATCGGTTTTGAATGTTGATAAGATAAAGAGGCTTACGAGGACGTAAGCAGTTTTTTAGTGTGCAAAAAGAAATGGACAAAGAAAAACTTGAACAAATGCTTACAAGCTCTTCAAAAGTTGTCGGTTCCAAACAGGTTTTGAAGGGAATATCCGACTCTACCGTCAGGTGTGTGATCGTAGCGTCGGACGCCGATGCGCAGATAAGGAAGAATATCGTTGCGCAAGCAAAAGCCAAGGGCGTGGACGTCGTTTGCGTCGCTTCAAAAAAGCGGCTGGGCGAGAGCGCCGGGGTGGAAGTGAGCGCGGCGGCAGTCGGAATTGTCGAGGCGGAGGCATAGAGTCTTGATTGCACCTGTTGGGTTGCAGGTACATTCGAAAAATCTTACAGGAGGAACAATAATGCCAACCATCAATCAACTTATCAGAAAAGGCAGAGAGAAACAGGTCAAGAAGTCGCTTACACCTATCATGGAGCAATGCCCCCAAAAGCGTGGTATTTGCCTCAGCGTGACGACGACCTCCCCCAAAAAGCCGAACTCCGCTCTTCGTAAAATCGCAAGAGTCCGTTTGGTCAACGGTATGGAGGGAACTGTTTACATCCCCGGCGAAGGTCACAATCTGCAAGAGCACAGCGTGGTTCTTATCAGAGGCGGCAGAGTCAAGGATTTGCCCGGTGTGCGTTATCACATTATCCGTGGTGCTCTTGATACGGCAGGCGTTGCAAAACGCGGTCAGGCAAGAAGCAAATACGGTGCGAAACGCCCCAAAAAATAATTTTTTCGAATGTATTACTAAAATTAGGAGGTTACTATGCCAAGAAGAAGCGGCGTGCCCAAAAGAGACGTACTTCCCGATCCTATCTACAACAGCAAGGTTGTGACAAAACTCATCAACCAAGTCATGCTCGACGGCAAGAAAGGAACGGCTCAAGCAATCGTGTACGAGGCACTCAATATAGCATCAACAAAACTCGGACAAGAGCCGATGGACATCTTCAACAAAGCGCTTGAAAACGCAATGCCCATGCTCGAAGTCAAAGCAAGACGCGTCGGCGGTTCAACCTATCAGGTTCCTATGGAAATCCGTCCCGAGCGCAGACAAACACTTGCAATCCGTTGGATCGTGTCTTTCGCAAGAAAGAGAGGCGAGAAAACTATGGACGCAAGACTTGCAGGCGAACTTATGGACGCATTCAATATGACGGGCGGCGCAGTCAAGAGAAAGGACGAAATGCATCGCGCGGCAGAAGCGAACAAGGCGTTTGCACATTATAGGTGGTAATTTATGTCTAGAAAATATGCTCTTGATAAGGTGAGGAATATCGGCATAATGGCACACATCGATGCCGGCAAAACCACGACAACCGAGCGTATTCTATACTACACGGGCGTAAACAGAAAATTGGGTGAAACTCACGACGGCTCCGCAACCATGGACTATATGGAGCAGGAGAGAGAAAGAGGCATCACCATCACGTCTGCGGCAACCACGGCTGTGTGGAAAGGACATCAGATAAACATCATCGACACTCCCGGTCACGTTGACTTCACGGTTGAAGTCGAGCGCAGTCTGAGAGTTCTTGACGGAGCGGTTGCCGTGTTCTGCGCCAAGGGCGGCGTTGAACCGCAATCGGAAAACGTATGGCGTCAGGCGGACACCTACAAAGTGCCGAGAATCGCATTCGTCAACAAAATGGACATCAACGGAGCGGACTTCTTCAACGCAGTCAAAATGATGCGTGAAAGATTGAACGCAAACGCAGTCCCAATCACGTTGCCAATCGGCAAAGAGTCGGAGTTTGAAGGCGTCATCGACCTTCTCACGATGCAAGCGTTCTATTTCGATCAAAAGGACAAGGGCGTCACTTTCTACGCAAAGGAAATCCCTGCCGAGTACAAGGAACTTGCAAACGAATACAGACTCAAAATGCTCGAAGCGGCGGCGGACTTCGATGAGAATATCTTTGAGAAGATCATCATGGAGGACTATGATTCCATCACGCTTGACGAACTCAAAGCCGCAATCCGCAAGGGCACGATTGAAATGAAACTCAATCCCGTGTTGTGCGGAAGCTCTTACAAGAATACGGGTGTGCAACTCATGCTCGACGCAGTGGTGGATTTTCTCCCTGCTCCGACGGATGTTGCAAGCATCGAGGGTATCAATCCCAAAAACAATCAGCCCGAACTTCGTCACCCCGGTGAAAAAGAGCCGTTCAGCGCACTTGTGTTCAAGATTCTCACGGATGAGTTTGTCGGAAAACTCTCCTTCATCCGCATCTATTCGGGGACGCTCACAACCGGTACGATGGTTTACAACACCGTCAAGGGCGAGAATGAAAGAATCGGTCGTATCCTTCGCATGAACGCGGACAACCGCGAGGACATCGACGAGGCGTACGCAGGCGATATAGTCGCCGTCATCGGTCTCAAAAAGAGCACCACGGGCGACACGCTCTCGGACAAGAACAATCAAATCATTCTTGAAAACATGGTTTTCCCCGATCCCGTCATCAAAGTGGCGATCGAGCCGAAATCGAAAGCCAGCCAAGAGAGAATGAACATGGCGATCCTCAAACTTCAGGAAGAAGATCCCACGTTCAAGGCGTACACCGACAAGGAAACCGGTCAGACGATCATCGCAGGTATGGGCGAACTTCACCTCGACATCATCGTGGACAGAATGTTCAGAGAGTTCAAGGTCGAAGCAAACGTCGGCAAACCGCAGGTCAGCTATCGCGAAACGATCACCAAACCCGTCAGGGCGGAAGGAAAGTTCGTGCGTCAATCGGGCGGCCACGGTCAATACGGTCACATCGTCATCGAGATGGAGCCAAATCCCGAAAAAGGCTTGGAGATGGAAAACGCAATCGTCGGCGGCGTCGTGAGCAAGGAATTTGCAAACGCGGCGTGGGAAGGCATCAAGGAAGCGGCGCAGAGCGGTATCATTGCAGGATACGAATGTGTGGACTTCAAGGTGCGTCTGGTCGACGGAAGCATGCACGAAGTGGACAGCTCGGAAATGGCGTTCAAGATTGCCGGTTCGATGGCGTTCAAAGAGGGCGCGGCAAAGGCTGCTCCGACACTGCTCGAACCTATCATGAAGGTTGAAGTCGTGACTCCCGACGATTATCTCGGAGACGTGATGTCAAACCTCAATTCGAGACGCGGACAAGTCAAAGGCATCGAGCCTCGCAACGGAGCACAAGTTGTGGATTGCGACGTTCCGCTCTCTGAAATGTTCGGTTATGCAACAAGCCTGCGCAGCATCACGCAGGGCAGAGCAAACTTCACGATGTTGTTTGACCACTATGCAGTCGTTCCAAAGAGCGTTGCCGAAAAGGTCATCGGCGAAGTGAAAGCAAAAGATTCCAAAAAGTAAGCATATATAGATTTATTATTTATATATACAATACTTTGGATAATAAATAACAAAAAAACCAAAAAACAATATTGGAGGAAATCTAGTATGGCAAAAGCAAAGTTTGAAAGAACAAAGCCGCACGTTAACATCGGTACCATCGGTCACGTTGACCACGGCAAAACCACTCTCACCGCTGCAATCACTATGTACTGCGCATCCAAGGGCGAAGCTCAAGCGATGAAGTACGACGAGATCGATAAGGCTCCGGAAGAGAAAGCAAGAGGAATCACGATCAACACCGCACACGTTGAGTATGAAACTCCGAAGCGTCACTATGCACACGTTGACTGCCCCGGCCACGCCGACTATGTCAAAAACATGATCACCGGTGCTGCTCAGATGGACGGCGCAATCTTGGTTGTTGCTGCATCCGACGGCCCGATGCCTCAAACTCGTGAGCACATCCTTCTTGCTCGTCAGGTTGGTGTTCCTTACATCCTCGTGTTCCTTAACAAATGCGACCAAGTCGACGACGAAGAGCTCCTTGAGCTTGTCGAAATGGAAGTTCGCGAACTCCTCAGCGAGTACGGATTCCCCGGCGACGACACCCCGATCATCCGCGGTTCTGCTTTGAAAGCAATGGAAGCAGGTCTTGCAGGAAACTGGGACGATCCCGCATTCAAACCCATCCAAGAGTTGCTCGACGCAGTTGACAGCTACATCCCCGATCCTCAACGTGACACCGACAAACCGTTCCTGATGCCTGTTGAAGACGTGTTCACAATCACCGGTCGTGGTACTGTTGCTACGGGTAGAGTTGAGCGTGGTGTTCTCCGTATGGGCGACAAGGTTGAAATCGTCGGTCTCTCCACAGAGAAGAAGGAAACAACCGTCACCGGTATCGAAATGTTCCGCAAACTCCTTGACTATGCAGAGGGCGGCGACAACATCGGCGCATTGCTCCGCGGTATTCAAAGAAGCGAAATCGAACGTGGTCAAGTTCTTGCAAAACCGGGTTCAATTCATCCGCACACTCACTTCACAGCTCAAGTGTACGTTTTGACAAAAGACGAGGGTGGCCGTCACACACCGTTCTTCGATGGTTATCGTCCTCAATTCTATTTCAGAACGACAGACGTCACCGGTTCAATCAAATTGCCGCAAGGCGTTGAAATGGTTATGCCCGGCGACCACATCGACATGGAAATCACACTTATCACCCCGATCGCAATCGAAGAAGGTCTCCGTTTTGCTATTCGTGAAGGCGGCAGAACAGTCGGTTCCGGCGTCGTTGCGAAGATCATCGAATAATATTTGTTCTTTCAATAATATATACAACAATGCTCTGCACGGCAAAAATCTTGCCGTGTAGGGCTTGCGTATTGACAGAACAAAAAGGAGGCTACTATGGCTCAGAAAGGAGCAAGAGTTAAGGTCGTTTTGGCATGCACCGAATGCAAACAACGCAACTACAACCTTACCAAAAACAAACAGAAGCACCCCGACAGAATGGAGCTTCAAAAATACTGCAGATTCTGCAAAAAGCACACCTTGCACAGAGAAACGAAGTAAGGCTGCTAGGATAGGAGGCAATATGGCAAAGAAAACGCCAAAAACCCAAACCTCAACCGAAGAAACGACAAACAACGCAGCGCAAGTTGAAGTTCAAAAGGCTGCCGTGAACGTTGATTCAAAAAACGAGTCTTCCAAAGCGAAAAAGTCCGCAAACAACAAGAAGAATGCCGAAAAGAAACCCAACATCTTCAAGAGAATGGGCAAGGGCATCAAAGGCATTGTTTCCGAACTTAAAAAGGTTACTTGGCCCAAGGGCAAAGAGGTCGGAAAGAACACAGCCGTTGTTTTGACAGTGGTCGTGCTTTTCTTCGTCATTCTTTTTGCGCTCGACTATGTGTTGGGCGGTCTGTTCGGTCTTGTCACCGACGGCAAATGGGCAACCATTTTCATTTGATCAAGAGGGCTGTATGGAAAATTTGGAACAACCGAAATGGTACGTCGTCCACACGTATTCAGGATATGAAAACTCTGTGGAAACCGACCTTCGCAATATGATTGAAAACAACAATCTGCAGGAGTATATCTTTGATATAAAGATTCCTGTGGAGGACGATATCGTTGAGAGAAACGGCAAGAAAAAAGTCATTCAACGCAAAAAGTTCCCGAGTTACGTTTTCATCAAAATGATCTACACCAACCACATTTGGTTTATGGTGACCAGAGCGCGCGGAGTTACGAGTTTTGTTGGCTCGGCAGGTCGTCCTATTGCGCTGACCGACGACGAAATCAGACGCATCGGTCTTGAAGCAGTCAGCATCGAAGATTTCGACATCAAAGTCGGCGACGACGTCAGAATCGTCAACGGCGCACTCGAAAACTTCATCGGTGTTGTCGATTCAATCAGCGCGGAACGTCAAAAAGTCAAAGTTATCGTGGCAATGTTCGGACGTCAAACACCGGTCGAACTCGATTTTGCTCAGGTTGAGAAACTTTGAAACTCGCACGCAAGTGCATTGCTTAAATCGCGTCTGCAGGACGCAAGTCGCAGGACTATAATCTTCGTGGGAGACGGCAAATCCATTCATACCGTCGCAAAACCACGCTAGTCAGGAGGATTTATGGCTAAGAAAATTACAGCAGTTGTAAAACTTCAATTGCCCGCCGGAAAAGCAACTCCGGGACCGCCCGTTGGTTCAACGCTCGGCCCTCACGGCATCAATATCGCAGGTTTTACAAAGGAATTCAATGAGAAAACTTCCAAAGACATCGGCTTGATTATCCCGGTCGTTATCACCATTTATCAAGACCACTCTTTCACTTTTGTGCTTAAAACGCCGCCGGCGCCCGTTCTCATCAAGAAGGCATGCGGTTTGCAAAGCGCATCGGCAGTCCCCAACAAAAACAAAGTTGCAACTCTCACAAAAGAGCAACTTCGCGAGATCGCCACAATGAAGATGCCCGACCTTAACGCCGCAAACGTCGATTCTGCAATGAGCATGATCGCAGGCACTGCGCGCAGCATGGGTATTCTCGTGGAAGAATAAGGAGGTTCGTATGAAACGCGGTAAACATTATATTGATTCGAAAAAACTCATCGACAACACCAAACTTTACGAGAGCGGTGAAGCAATTGCTCTTGCCGTTCAAACCGCAAAGTCCAAGTTCGATGAAACGATAGAATTGCACGTCAAACTCGGTATCGATCCTCGTCACGCAGATCAACAAGTCCGTGGCGTTGTGGTTCTTCCCAACGGAACAGGCAAAACCGTCCGTGTTCTTGCAATCTGCAAGGGCGCAAAAGCGGACGAAGCACAAGCAGCAGGCGCAGATTTCGTCGGCGGCGAAGAGATGGTTCAAAAGATCCAACAAGAAAACTGGTTTGACTATGACGTCATCGTCACAACTCCAGACATGATGGGCGTTGTCGGACGTCTCGGCAAAATCCTCGGCCCGAAGGGCTTGATGCCAAACCCCAAATCCGGCACCGTCACAATGGATATCACTCGTGCTATCCACGACATCAAAGCAGGTAAAGTCGAGTATAGAGTCGACAAACAAGCAATCTGCCACGTTCCTTTCGGCAAAGCGTCCTTCGGCGTTGAAAAACTCACCGAGAACTTCAACACCCTCATGGATGCACTCGTCAAAGCAAAACCGGCAGCGGCAAAGGGCGTTTATTTCCGTTCCATTTACATCGCAACGACTATGGGACCGTCCATCAAGGTTTTGTACCGTATGGGTTAATAGCGCACTATTGAGCGAATAGCGTCGTCAAAACCCCTCGTCTGCCAACTCATGTACGTTTGTGTACATTAGGGTTGTCACCCGAGGGGTTTTTCCTTGCTCTTCATCTCAATATTGCGCTATTAAAATATAGAATAGAGCGAATAGCGTCGTCAAAACCCCTCGTCTGCCAACTCATGTACGTTTGTGTACATTAGGGTTGTCACCCGAGGGGTTTTTCCTTGCTCTTCATCTCAATATTGCGCTATTAAAATATAGAATAGAGCGAATAGCGTCGTCAAAACCCCTCGTCTGCCAACTCATGTACGTTTGTGTAC
>CAVABL010000053.1:7081-7887 GCA_963586735.1 Firmicutes bacterium TM09-10 | reverse complement strand
AGATAACGTCGTCGAAAGACAAAAAACATTTGAAAAAACGGTGTCGGGCAAAAAATATCTCGTCTATAACGCTCAATCGTCAAAGAGACTGTATTCGATTTGCCTTGCGGACGATATACGCTACGAGTTGAACGAGGACGGCTCGCCCGTGCCGATAAGTTGGGACAATAATCTGAAGTTGTACGGCAACCTTTATGGCAATAACCACATAATTTCCGCCGTCAAACAACAGGTCGATTCGCATCTCATCCGCGTGCTTTGGAGCGGTATTACGCTGTCAAACACGATTATGCGCGCAAACAGTATAGGCGACGACGGTCTTATCACGGACGCAACCGATACGGAGGGATTCACTTCGACGATTTGCGAGGTCGTCGTCGACTACGACTACGACTGCGATGTGAACCGCCTCGACGATATAAACATCGAATACTGCGTCTTTGAAAACGCCAAACAGGCAATAACGCTGTTCAACACGAACGCCACCGTCAACGGTTGCATAATAAGAAATATGACGCAGGTTGCAATGTATATCCCTCAACGTATGAGCGAGAGAGAAGAGGCTACATACCCGTTTTATACGCACCTGAATATCCACAACGTCATCTGCTCGAACACGCTCGGCTCGCTGATGAGCGTCGCATACGAAAAATATACGATGATATCGTCTACGCAAGGACGATTTGCCGACGACTACGACGAGAACGAAAAGATTTTCTTGCAAGAATTCTATAACGAGGGAATAAACTGCGTCGTCAATCAGTCGGGATTTTTGGAGGCGTATAACTGGCAAAATATAAAGTACG
>CAVABL010000053.1:0-7071 GCA_963586735.1 Firmicutes bacterium TM09-10 | reverse complement strand
CGACGTGGACGATATGATAGGCTCGCTGGTGTACGACCTCATAAGAGAAAACTCCGCCTTTGAAAAGTATCGCTACGAGATGAACGGCGAGACGTATATGCACGTGGCGTTCATTTGCTCGGGGGTGTACTTCAAAGAGGGCATACTCAACTCGCCGACGTATCTCGTGTATAACAACGAAAAGGCCGAATATTCCTGCTTGAATACGACCGAAATCAAGGTTGAGGGTAAGGGAACTGCCGCGCTCGCCGCAAATTTCATTTCGAAAATGTCACTGAAAATTTACGGGTATACCAACGACGCGAAAATTACGCCGAATTCAACGTATCAGGTGAATAACTCGCTGATTGAGAGAATACACGAGGGAGCGACGGAGTCGCAATGATTGCGCTTTCGGCGCAATCAATGATATCGCCGATGGCGATGAAATCCTCGCGATGCTCGGATGATATCATTGCGGTGCAACGATGATATCCCAAACTGCGTTTGGGTTGTTGAAGATGTGCGTGAGATAACTTTTAATGCAATTTCCCCTTCCCTCACGGGGTCGGTTCGAGCACTACAAGGGGTTTGGGAGTGGGAACTCTAAATAGAACATCACCCCTTCCCTTCGGGCTTTCCCCTATTGCTCAAACGGACGTCAATTCTTTGAATGAGAACACATCGTTCGCAAGAGGGGAATTCGGCACTCACATAGATAGGTGTCGTTCACTCATTATGCCACTGCGCTTTGTGCGCCAGGCAGTGGCCAACAACACGGCGCAGTCGCTTGTACTGCGCAAACAGGGCTCACGCACACAAAAGACAAGCGAACTGACGCTTGAAATCAAAGATGAAAGCGCAGTCTTTTGTGTGAAGGGAAAAAGGAGCAACAAGGCAAAAGGCAAGCAATTGGCACAGATGTGGCAATTGTGGCTAAACGCCCTTGTTTGCGACGAAAGTTCGGCGCTCACAGGCTCGCCGCCGTTGCGGCTCGTGTTACGTCTTCGAAATTGCACATAACGTGTATGAGAACGCACTGAATGAGCGTGCGTCGGGAAACAGATAGTAGGGCTCCGTCTCCAAAGGAACACATTCCGTGTATGAGTAGGCTTCGAATGAGTGTGAGTGAGATGCCTTGTGAATTGTCTTTGCCACGGCGATGACTTTTGCTTGGTTGCGCAGAGTGCTTGCATATTTTCAATTGTGGTGTATAATTAATAAACGGTATATTGCTTGACGGGCGGCGGTGGCGGCTCGTTGATAATTTTTGAGTATACGAGAAAAATATCCACATCAAATATGCACATCAGAGGTATGTATGAAACAACTCAATTCAAGCGAACTTCGCAAACTGTATCGCGACTACTATAAGTCAAAAGGTCACGCCGTCATCGGCTCGGCGTCTCTTATCCCCGAAAACGACCCGACGGTGCTCTTTACCACTGCGGGCATGCATCCGCTCGTGCCGTATCTTCTCGGCGAAAAGCATCCTGCCGGCAATCGCCTCACCGATGTTCAGGTGTGCGTGCGGACCGGGGATATCGACGAGGTGGGCGACGCGACTCACTGCACGTTTTTCGAGATGCTCGGAAGATGGTCGCTGGGCGACTACTTCAAAGAATACGCAATCGAGTGCTCGTATGACTTCTTGCTCAATCAACTCGAATTTGACAAGGATAAATTTGCCGTCACCGTGTTCGCCGGCGACGAGGACTGCCCTCGCGACGAGGAAAGCGCGTCGTATTGGAAGGCGCAAGGCGTCCCCGAAGATCATATCTTCTATTGCAACAAGAAACACAACTGGTGGGGGCCTGCCGGCATAACCGGTCCGTGCGGTCCGGACACCGAAATGTTTATCGATACGGGCAAACCCAAATGCTCGGACGAGTGCTCGCCCGCGTGCGATTGCGGAAAGTACGTCGAAATCGGAAACGACGTGTTTATGCAATACTTCAAAAATGCCGACGGAACATTCTCGCCACTCAAACAAAAGAACGTGGACGAGGGTATGGGACTTGAAAGAATGCTCTGCATCCTCAACGGATATAAATCCGTCTACGAAACAGACCTCTTTGCGTTTGCAATTAAGAAACTCGAAGAACTCTCGGGCAAAAAGTACGGCGAGGACGAAACTATGACAGTCGCTATGCGTATAGTGGCAGACCATACGCGCACCGCAACTTTCCTGCTCGGCGACCCGAAGGGCGTGTCTCCTTCAAACGTCGACCAAGGCTACGTGCTGCGCCGCCTCATCCGTCGCGCTATGAGATATTGCAGAACCCTCGGAATCGACGATAGCGCGCTCGTGGAACTTGCAAAACTCTATGTGGCAAAATACGAAGAGGCATATCCGTATATCAAAGAGAACGAGGATAGAATCGTCACCGAACTCGTTGCCGAAAAGGATAAATTTGCAAAGACTATCGAACAAGGGCTCAAGGAATTTGACAAAATAGTCGCGCATTTGCCGCAAAATATGACGGTGTTCCCCGGCAAAACCGCATTCAGACTTTACGATACGTACGGTTTTCCGATCGAGATGACGGAAGAACTCGCAAAAGAAAAGGGATATACCCTCGATAAAGACGGCTACGACAAGGCGTTTGCGGACCATCAGGCACTGTCGAAAGCGGGCGCGGAACAAAAATTCAAGGGCGGTCTTGCGGACGGCGGAGAACTCACCGCAAGACTTCACAGCGCAACGCACCTCCTCAACGCCGCGCTCAAACTCGTGCTTCACGACAACACGATTCAACAAAAGGGAAGCAATATAACGTCGGAAAGACTGCGCTTCGATTTCAACTTCCCCCGTCCGCTCACTGCAGAGGAAATCGCAAGTGTCGAAAAAGTCGTCAACGACGAAATCGCAAAAGACAGTGAAGTCAAACTTGAAGAGATGTCCGTTGAAGAGGCAAAGAAAGCGGGCGCAATCGGCGTGTTCGACAATCGCTACGGCGACGTGGTGAAGGTGTATACGATCGGCATTTCAAAGGAAATCTGCGGAGGTCCTCACGCAAAACGTACGGGCGAACTCGGCAAATTCCGCATCGTCAAAGAGCAGTCTTCGTCGGCGGGCGTGAGACGCATCAAGGCGGTTTTGGAGTGAAAAAATGAGGTGTGACACACACGTCCATACAATACATTCGCACGACGGAAAACTTCCGATCGGGCAAATCGTCGAGATGGCAAAGGCGCAAGGTCTTTGCTATTTGTCTACAACGGATCATCTTGATTTTGACTTTGAATACGGCAAAAATCGCGCGCCGATAAAGTGGCCGAATTTGAATCTCGAGGAATACTACGAGGCGTGGAAAAAAGCAAAACAGGCACTTGACGATGACAAAAACAATACGTTAAACCTCTGTTTCGGAATTGAAGCGAGTTACGATTCAAGTACGGCGGCAAAGGATGCGTATCGAAAAGTCATTGAAAAATATCCTTTTGACGTGGTGATAAATTCGGTGCATTGCGTGGACGGCTACGACGTGTATTTCAAAATGGCGTTCCTCTTCAAAACAAAAAAGAGAGTGTATCGAAGATATTTGGAAACCATCCTCGAAAGTCTCGACGCGCCCTATCAATACGATATAGTGGCGCATATAGGCTATATCGCGCACGGCGCACCGTATAGGGACAAACTGCTGCGCTATAAAGATTTTCCGAAAGAGATTGACGCTATCCTCAACGGCATCATAAAAAGAGGCAAGGCACTCGAGGTCAACTTCCATCACGAGATGGCTCCGCAAAGAGATATTATCGAAAGATACTACGCGCTCGGCGGTCGCAAGATAAGCTACGGCTCGGACGCTCACAGAGGCGATATTTGCAAAAACTTCGACGAGGCGTGCAAGATGCTCAAAGAGATAGGCTTCACGCATTTGAGTACGTTTGTGAAACATCAAGAGGTGCTCGTTCCCATCGAATGAGAAAAAGCGGTCAAAATCATTGAAAAACGACTAAAAAACCGCATTTTTCAAACAATATAGACAATAAAAAAGTTTCGCGCACGATTGACTAATTCTAAATATTAGTCTATATTATATAAACGGCAAAACAAAATACGTTTTGCGGTGTGAGGTGTAGTTATGAAAAAGAATCTCGAAAAAATATTTGCGTCTTGCTCGATCGTCGTGGCAATCATTCTCATAATGGTGCTTGTCGTCACTGCGTTCGGCGGTATCGAAGCGACGGAATTTGACAGCAAACTCGTCAGGGGCCTTATCATCACGCTTGCGATTCTCTATATCGTGTTGTCCGTGATTTCGCTGACGCTCATATTCGTCAACAGCGACGTCGTCAGAGAAATTACGCTCCGTCAGGAAAGGGGCGGCAGCGTCAGAGTGTCCGCAAACGTCGTGACGAAATTCGTCAAAACGACTTGCAAGCAGGTCGAGGGCGTAAAGTGCCAAAAAGTCGCGCTTGTGAGCGACGAATACGGCGTGCGCCTCAAAGTCAACGTGAAAGTCGTCGACAAGGACGTGGTCGAAGCGGAAGTTTATCTGCGTACGCTCCTCGAAGACGTGTTCCTCGGCGAGTTCGGATTTAAATTCAGCTCAATCGAAATCAAGGTTATGGCTCTCACTCCGAAGTATAAAGCAGACCAAGCGGATGTTCAAGCTAAAGTCGAACAAAAACTTGCCGAATTGAAAGCGCAAGAACAAAGAGGACAAAAGAAAGAGGAAGTTGCCGCGGAAGATAGCGCGACCGAAGCGGTGGACGAAACTCAAGAAGTCGAAGAAACCGAAGCGGAAGAAACGCAAGAAAACGTCGCGGAATCCGAAGACGCGCAAGGCGAAGAACAAGAGGAACAAAACGCCGAAGAAGAATCCGAATCGGAAGCGGTTGAAACAGAAACCGACGAAGATAAAGCGGAATAATCGAATCAGAACAAAGTTTGGCGCATAACGCGTCAGGAGGATATAATGAAAGAAGTTTACCTTACTCAAGAGGGGCTTGAGGAACTCAAGCAAAGACTGGATTATCTCATCGTTTATCTGCGTGAGGACGTCGCAAAGAAACTCCAACACGCAAGAGAACTCGGCGACTTGTCCGAAAACGCCGAATACGACGCGGCAAAGCAAGAGGAAAGCCAAGTCGCTTCCGAAATCAAAGAACTCGAAGAGCGTATCAAAAACGCCGTCGTCATCGAAAAGAGCGGAAGCAACAAGGTGTCTATCGGACATACGGTTACGGTTGAATATCTCGGCAAACTCGACGACGAGGACGACAGAGTGATGACGGTGCAACTCGTCAGCGAAACCGAAGCGGACTTCGCAAAAGGCAAAATCAGCAACGAATCTTTGCTCGGCAAGGCTATCGTCGGCAAAAAAGCCGGTGAGGTCGTCAAGTTTGCAACTTCTCACGGCGACGAGCAATACAAGATTTTGAGCATCAAATAACGATATACAAACGATAACACTTGCGCCTGCTCTTTCGAGCAAGCGTTATGCTTTTTTATTGAGAGAAACAAAATGAGTGAAGAAATCCGTATGAATGCGCCCGAACAGGACAAGGAAGTCGACGTCAACGAGGTGCGTAAGGTAAGAATCGCAAAACTCGACGAACTCGTTGAAAAGGGCGAAAACCCGTTTGAAATCACGTCGTATAAGCGCACGGCAACCGCGGGACAAATCCTCGCAAACTACGATGAGTTCGAGGGCAAAGAGGTCAGCATTGCCGGCAGACTTATGTCTAAACGCATAATGGGCAAGGCGAGCTTTGGTCACCTCATGGACAGCGACGGCAGAATTCAGGGATATTTCAGTCGCGACGATATGGGCGTGGACGAATATCAGGCGTTCAAAAAAACGGACGTGGGCGATATAATCGGCATCACCGGCTTTGTGTTCAAGACGAAAACGGGCGAAATCTCCGTGCACGTCAAGAGCGCGACGCTGCTTTCAAAATCATTGCTTCCTCTTCCCGAAAAATTCCACGGTCTGCGTGATCCCGAACTCCGCTTCCGTCAACGCTACGTCGATCTCATCGCAAACCCCGAGGTCAAGGAAACCTTCATTAAACGCAGCAAAATAATCTCCACAATCCGTGAAGTGCTTGACAAAAAAGGCTTTGTCGAGGTTGAAACCCCCGTGCTCAATACGCTTGCGGGCGGCGCGAACGCTCGTCCGTTCATCACACACCATAATACCCTCGACATCGATATGTATATGCGTATCGCAACCGAATTGCACCTCAAACGCTGCATTGTCGGCGGGTTTGAAAAAGTGTACGAAATCGGCCGTCAGTTCCGCAACGAAGGTATGGACACGAAGCATAATCCCGAATTCACCACGATCGAACTGTATCAGGCGTACGTGGACTACAACGAGATGATGAATATCACCGAAGAGTTGTATACAACCGCTGCCGAGCGCGTGTGCGGCGGCCTCGATATCGTCTATCAGGGCACTCCGCTTTGCCTCAAAACGCCTTGGGAACGCCTCACTATGATTGAGGCGGTGAAGAAGTATACAGGGCTCGATTTCGACAACCAACCCCTTGACGAACTCATTGCGCAAGGCAATAAAATGGGGCTCGATATGGCTGCGGATACGTCCTGGGGACGTGCGCTTTACAATGTCTTTGACGCTTTCGTCGAGGAAAAACTCACCGGCCCCGTGTTCATCACCGATTATCCCGTTGAGGTCAGCCCTCTCGCCAAAAAGAAACCCTCCGATCCTCGCCTCACCGAGAGATTCGAGTTTTTCATCTGCGCCAGCGAGGGCGGAAACGCTTTCAGCGAACTCAACGACCCTCTTGATCAGCGCGCTCGCTTCGAACAACAAATGCTCGCCAAAGCAAAAGGTGACGAGGAAGCCCAACCCTACGACGAGGATTTCTGCACCGCTCTCGAATACGGCATGCCGCCAACCGGCGGTCTCGGCATCGGCATCGACCGTATGGTGATGTTCCTCACAGACTCGGCGTCGATACGTGATGTGTTGTTGTTCCCAACCATGAAACCCCTCAAATGAACCATTGAGCGAATAACTGTGTCAGCTGCGATTGCCTAAACAGTCACGTACAAAGAGTACGTTCCTGTCTATGCAATCGCAAGCTTCCTTGTTCTTCATCTCAATGGTTCATTTG
>CAVABL010000052.1:0-7891 GCA_963586735.1 Firmicutes bacterium TM09-10 | reverse complement strand
CCATATATAAAAAGAGAACGGTTTTCGCCGTTCTCTATGAAATTTGCTTGAGTTTTTGTTTCCTCTTTGAGTTGTCGATAATCGGACGCGTTGTTGCTGATATTGCCAAAATCAAAGGTTTTTGAGTTGTTTTTGGCGATATCAACTGCCGATTGTGCGTTTTTCCGTTGCTTTGTGCTGTTGTGTGGATTTCTCTGTTACAGCAAAAGTGCGGTGGCGAAACACGCAATCGATTTGCAATCGCCCAAATTTCCGACTTGTTCGTTGGTCGTGGCGGTGATCCCTATTTTTTCGCAAGGAATTTTCAACACGCACGACATGTTGTTGCGCATCTCGTCGATATAGGGGGTGAGCATTGGGCGTTCGGCAATGATTGCAACGCTTACATTTTTGAGCGAGCGTCCTTTGTCGGCGGCTTTTTTGAGCACCGTTGCCAAAAGCTCGAGACTGTCGGCGTCGTCGTAGCGGGAGTCGTCAACGGGGAAGAGGTGTCCGATGTCCTTTTCGCCGATTGCGGAAAGTATTGCGTCCATGAGCGCATGCACCGCAACGTCCCCGTCGCTGTGTGCGACGAAGGAAAATTCGCAGGGTATGAGCGTGCCCATGAGTTTGATGCCGCTGCCTTGTTTGAAGCGGTGTATGTCGTAACCGATTCCGCACAGGTCGGTTTTCAAATCGTCCTTTGTGGTGATTTTGACGTTGCTCGGATCGCCCTCTATGATTTTTACGCCGCAAGCAGAGTGTTTTTGAATGACCGCAATGTCGTCAAGATATTCGCCATCGCATTTTTCATAGGCTTTGACAATGACGTCCTTTTTTGCACATATTGGCGTTTGCACTCTGCGATAATCCTCTCTGTTCACCGGATCGACGCCGAAACGTATGCAGACGAGCGAGTCCGTGAGGGGAAGAAGCGGAAGTGCAACTCCGTTTTCGAGCGCGCCTGCAATCACGCTTTGTATGAGCGCGGTTGTGACATAGGGACGAGCGCCGTCGTGAACGATGACATAGTCGCAATCGTCTTCTATTGCGTGAAGACCGTGTTTGACCGTTTGCGTGCGAGTTGCTCCTCCCTGCGTGAGCGAGATGCGATTGTCCTCGATGTGCTCCGCTTCAAGAGCATTGAGCAGTTCGTCGCTGTAGGATGGATGTATTGCAATAATCACTTTTGACACTTGTTCGAATGCCAAAAACGGTTTGATTGCCTCGACAACCACGCATGAGTCTTTGCATGGAGCAAAGAGTTTGTTTTCCACGCCGTATCTTTGCGATGTGCCGCCGGCGGTTATAATGACGTTGATTTTCATGAAGATACCTGTATTTTGTGTGATTGTGTTTTTGGGTGTGGGCAGAGCCACATGTTGCGGTTGGAGGATTGCGCTTTCGGCGCAATCAATGATATCGCACAAAGTGCGATGAAATCCTCGCGAGGCTCGGATGATATCGTTGCAGGGCACGATGAAATCCACGCTATGCGTGGGTTGTGGATGATGTGCGTGAGATAACTCTAAATGCAAATTCCCCTTTCCTCACGTGTTTGGACTTCGGCGTTTGCGAGGCAATCCGCCTCGTTCGCTTTGGCTACAAAACATTCACCGGATGTTTTGCTTAACGCGTCGCGCCCATATCGTCGTTCCCCCTCTGCGCTATGCTTGAGGGAACCCACGACGACTGCGGGAGCGGGGGGGGGGGGACAACACTGACGCGATTGACGCAAAGCGTAACAATCGCTAGCTCGTTGCCCGCAACGAGCGGTGGACGGGCTGTCGGCAATACAAATCGGCTGAAAGCCGTGCCACTCGTTCGCAGACGGAAAAATCCCAGCTCGTCCGCTCACTTGTACTGCGCAAACAGGGCTCACACACAAAAGACAAGCGAACTGACGCTTGAAATCAAAGATGAAAGCGCAGTCTTTTGTGTGAAGGGAAAGAGGAGCAACAAGGCAAAAGACAAGCAATTGGCACGGATGTGGCAATTGTGGCTAAACGCACTTGTTTGCGACAAAAGTTCGGCGCTCACAGGCTCGCCGCCGTTGCGGCTCGTGTTACGTCTTCGAACGGGCACATTCCGTGTATAAGTAGGCAACGAATGAGTGTACGGTAGGAGTCCGCTCTACAAGGAGAGCGGACGGTGGTTTTGTTCCGTCTTCGAAGGGGCAGATGTCGTGTATAAGAACGCTTTGAATGAGTGTTTGTTGGAAAGTGGGGATTGTGTCACGTCTTTGAAGGAGCAGAGTGCGTGTATGGGGAGGCAACGAATAAGCATGCGGCGGATATTTGGGCTTTGTGGAGGGGCGTCAATGTCGTTATGTCGTGCGATAGCGGGGGAACGGTTTGATACGAGGGGAGAAAAAACGAATTATGGCATAAAAAAACACTCGCGGGAGGCGAGTGTTTTTTTGCTGACAGCAAGGGATTATTCCTTGTTGTCGTCGTATTTGTCGTGTTTTGCGTCAAGGGAGGGAGTTTCAATCGGGGATGCCGCTTTCTTCTCTTTCTTCTTGGCGATCGGCTTTCTGACCTTGCGCACGACGTAGACTATCACGACAACGATGATGAGCACTGCAAGGACGATCGTCGGAACCATCCACCAGAGCGCTTCGGTGTTGAAGGTGCTGTCGGGTGTTTCGGTGTCGCCGTTGTCGTCGGTGTCCGTGCTGCCCTTTGTTTCGCTCGAGACGGTGCGTTTTGCAAGGAATTCGGTTTCAACTGCGTTGTCGTAAGTCGTTCCGTCGTCGTCAATCTTCTTGACGGTGACATCGTCAAACATTGCATAACCGGACGTGATGCCCGTGACTGTCGTTTCGCCGTCCTTGGTTTCGGACTCGTATTTGCCGAGGGAGAGTTTGACGGTCACGCTTGTCACGTCGTCGTCAAGCGTCTTGACGTAGAACGTGTATTTTGTCCAATCGTCCGCTTTGATTGCGGTGAAGGAGAAGGGCTTGTCGGTTTCGTTTGCGGAACCGAGATACACTTCGATGTTTGCGCCGCTGATGTCGTCGTCGGAGGACATGCCGTAGGTCTTCACCCAAACGCTCACTTCATAATAGGAATTTTCCTTGAGGGTGAGGGAAGAACTCGTGTAGGTGTACGCGCTCTTTTGAGTGTTGTTGATAACGAGCATTTGTTTGCCGCTCTTTGCAACGAGTTCGTCAACGGGAATCCAGTTGTCCTTTTTGAGTTTTTCGACTTTCTCTTTTTTGAGAATTGCGATTATGTCATCGTCGCTCTTGCCTTCAAATTCGGACGCTCTGTCTTTCTTTGCGGTGGCAAGTTCATCGTCTGATATCTTTGCTTCGTCGCTGTCGACGGTGTAGTCTGCGCCGAGAACGCGTGCATATTCAACGCCGTCAACCGTTTCAACCTCATAGAAGTTGCTGTCCGCATAGACGATGCCGCTCTTTGTTGCGCTCGACGACGTCGTGCCGCTCACGCTGCCCGTCCAACCGCTCGGTGTGGAAACGGACTTTCTTGAATCGACCGTCGACGAGAGCGAGTCGAAACTGTCGGTGAGGAAGGAGAGTTTGTGCGTTGTGTCGTCAGCCGTTGCCGCATTGTATTTGTCTTCGTCAATAGTGTTGTAAGTGACGTTGTCAAAGAACACTGCGCCTGCCGATTTTGCGTCTTCTGTTGCGCTTTCGCTCGATGTCAAAGTGCTGTAAGTCACGTCTTCGCCGAGCCAGAGATTGAGTTTGACAGAAACGCTTGCTTGTCCGGTGCGGATGTAGAAGGTGTATTTCGTCCAATCCGCGTCTTCCGTCGTCGTGACGGTGAAGACGTTGGAGTTGCTGTCCGCGTCAAGCGAGGATTCGCCCGTGAGGAAGATTGAATACTTGGTTGCGCCGAGCGTCCTTGCATACACCGAGAGGGCGTAATAACCGTTTGAGGAGAGCGTCACGCTGTTGGACGCAAAGCCCGCCGCGTTTGCCGTCTTTGCGTCGGTTGAGGCAATCGTGAGGAGTTGAGCCTTTTTGCCGGGGAAGGAGTTGAGGTCGGTGTTTTCGTCATAGAAGTCACCGTAGAACGAGTCGAATTTGCCGTCCTTGTCCGAGCCGAAGATTGCGGTTGTCTGTGCGGAGTGCGCAAACGACTTGTTGTCGGTCGTCGTCAACGCGATGACGCCTGCCGCAAGGTTCGAGCCCTCTTTGTTGGGATTCAAGGTCTTGTCGCTGAACGTCCAGTTTGACGGAGTTGCGGCAACGGTTTGCTCTGAGAGTTCCTTGCCTTCGGTGAGGTTTTCGTCGCTTGTGTCGTAGTCGTCAAACGCGCCGTTGGTGAACGTGTAACTCGTCGAAGAGGACGCAAGGTTTGCGGTCTTGACGTACGTGCCGGTGCTCACGCCCGAGTAAACGGATTGAGTGATTTCCGCTCCGTTGACGTTTGCAACGTACATGGAGCCGCTCGTGAGAGTGCTCGACGCCCAACGGTTGCCCGTGCCGAGCGCAAACTTCAACGTTACGTTCGTGTCTTGTTTTTCACTGCCTTTGACATAGACTGTGAGTTCGCACCAATCGTTGAGATAGGCGTCAAAACCGCCGTCGGTCGAGTTGGTGTTGATTTGAGAGAATGTCGTGAGGGTGGAATCGTCCTCGCCGTCGACTTTCTTGACGAGATAGACGTATGCGCCGCTCGTGGACTTGACGTCTTCGGTCTTCACCCACACCGAGAAACGATAAAATTTGTTTTTCTCGATGGTGATTTTGCCCGTTTCGATTTCATAACGGCTGTCGCCGCTTGCTTTGATTTGGTATGCGCGTTTGTCGGAGATTGCATAGGGAGTTGCGGGCGTGCCCTCTTCGCCGAGCGTGATAACGCCGTGAGAGACGAGCCCCTTGACGATCGGGTTGGTCGTGTCCGTTGTGTCGTAGATCAAATTCCAACCGTTCGGGATGCCTGCGCCGAGTTTGGCCGTGCCGTCGGTGTATTCCGCAGAGCCTGTTTCGAGGATGTTTTCAAGCGTGTTCGTGCTCGTGAGGTCGACGAGAAGTCCCTTGTAGTTCTCTTTGCCTGCTGCCGACAAGTCGAGAGTTTGATTGTCGTTTGCCTCTTCGATTTCGTCGCTTGCGGAGGGAAGAGTTTCGATTTCGGCAAGACTGAGTTCGTCCATAAACACCCAGCCGTTTGCAAACGTGCCGTTTGCCTTGTAGGTGGTCTGCGTCTTGCTTGACGACGTCGTCCATTGAGTGTATTCAACGGATGTGTTGCTCGAAGTGCCTTCCGTGCCGAGCCATACCGTCATGTTGTAGCTGAAGTCTTTGAATTGGTTGCCTTTAATATAGAAAGTGTAGGTCGTCCAGCCGTTTGTGGTTGCGCCGGTGACGTCGGATGAGGCATAACCTTCGCCGTCAATGTTCTTGCTGCCGATGAGGATGCCGTCGTACGTGCTTGACGAAATGCCTTTGATAACGATGTCTTTGCCGTCGCTGCCCGAAAGAATCAAGGACGCGCCTGCGCCGTGTACGCCATAGGTGTAAACGTTGAGCGAGAGGGCGTAAGTCTTGTTCTTTTCAACGGTGATCGTGCGCGAAGACTTGATGCCTTGCGCGGTCATCATCTGTTGAGAGAGCATAAACACGTTCGTGCCGACTGCGGGAGCGGGAAGCGTTGAAATTGCGTCCGAAATGTCGCCGAGACTGTTTGCCGGGACGTATGATTCGGTGGTTGCCGACGCTCCAGATTTAATCGTGTAAGAGGATGAATATTTGCTGTAATTGTCCTTGAATTTTGCAACGTCGACGATTGCGTTGTAGCCCAAAGAGGAGGGCGCGGAATCGCTCTTGCCGCTGTTGCCCGTCACGAGCGACCACGTGTTCGGCGTGCCCGAAGAAGAGAGAGTCGTTGTGCCGAAGTCAAAGTGTCCGTTGGGAACTTTGAGAGTTGCGGTGCGAGTGGTGAGCGTCGAAACGTCCTCGGCGGATTGCTCCGCTTTGACTGCGGTTGCGTAAGTCGTGCCGTCGTCGAGTTTTTCGAGCGTAAGATTGTCAAACACGGCGTAACCGGTGGTAAGCCCGGTCGTGTAAGTGGTTGAATATTTGCCGAGCGCAAGCATGACGTTGAGCGTGGACGCTGACGAGGGTGAGCCCTCGACGATGATTTCGTAAGTCTTCCATTCGCCCTTGGTGTCGATTGCGTCAAACTCCGCATAAGTGTTGGAGCTCAAATAAATGCGCGCGCCGGGTGTGCCGGGTTCGGAACCTTTGATGTCGTAAGTCAAAACATCGACGGAAAGCTTGTAATATGCGCCCTTTGCAATGGTGAAAGAGGAGGACGTGTAGCCGTATGCCGTCGGGCCGTGGACGGTTTTGCCGTCTTGCTCGGACGCTTCGGGCATGTAGATCATAAGCGCGTTTTTGATCTTGTCGTCGTCGCCGTATCTTCCGCCTGCGATAAGCTTGTTGTAAAGCGTGTCGTCATTGTCGTCCCACTTGCTCTTGTTGGCGTCGTAAAGGGTTTTGTCAAGGCTGATTGCGCCTGCGGTGACATCGTCCTTGTAGTTGCCGGAGGAGTAGGTCTTGCCGCCAGTCCAGGACGTGATCGTGCGAGGATAGGTCTTCACGGACGTGTCAACGACTTTGAAATCGCCGTTGGAGATGAGAAGTCCTTCGGTGGCTTTGATCGTTTCGGTCGTGTCGGAATCGGTGTTGCCGTCGTCTTTGTTGCAGGCGACGAACATTGCCGATGTAAGCACGACGAGCGCGATCATCAATAGTGCTAATACTGCAAATTTCTTCTTGTTCATACCAAACCTATAAAGAGATTTATTTTGCGAGGGCTTGTGCCCTTTTGTTGTGTTGAAATACACCGCTTGCGTGCATGTACGCGCATTGTATATATCAATATGCTTTTCTATCCTAATACAAAAACAATAATTTTGCAATCAAAATTCATATTTTCGCCCAAATTAAAAAAACTAAAATTATGTTTAATAATTCCGTTTGCGGCGCTCCCGACGCCAAAAACTTCTTCAAGTATGCAAAAGCAGGGAAAAACGTTTCGAAAAGTCGCAAAATCCTTGCGTGTTTCGCCTCGATGGCTATAGGCGCGGTCAACGGCCTTTTCGGGGCGGGAGGCGGTATGCTCGCGGTGCCGTGTCTCGAGGGTATCCTCGGCTTTGACGAGAAGAGCGCGCACGCCAGCGCAATCGCCGTCATATTGCCGCTTTGCCTCGTAAGTTCGGCGGTGTATGCTCAAAGCGGAAACTTTCAAAAAGAAGTGATTTTGCCCGTCGTAATAGGGGTTACGATTGGAGGAATCGTCGGCGCGTTGTTGCTCAAAAAGATGTCCGAAAAAGCGTTGTCGTTCGTGTTTTACGCGCTTATGACATTTGCGGGATTCAAAATGATTTTTGACTGAAAAAGCACTTTATTGATAATCTTTGAGCGATAAAACGCTGTTTTTGTATCTATATGGGGTGTGTATGCAATTTTTGTATTTCGTGTTGGCAGGGCTTTGCGGCGGCGTGCTTGCAGGCATGGGAATGGGCGGCGGAACGCTCACTTTGCCCATACTCGTGCTTGCGCTCGAAGTTGAACAACTCACCGCGCAATTTGCGAATCTAATCGCATTTTTGCCATCCGGAGCGGCGGCTCTTGCGGTGCATCTGAAAAACGGGTTCGTCAAAAAAGAAAACCTGCTTTTCGTGCTGATTCCGTCCGTTGCGGCGTGCGTCGCGTGCTCGTTTTTTGCGGTGGAAGCAAGCGGCGATTTGCTCAAAAAACTTTTCGGCGGCTTTTTGGTTGCGATTGCAATCTGCTCGATGGCAAAAGAAGTGACGATGGGATTGCGCCGAAGGCGCAATTAATGAATGATATCGCCTGCGGCGATGATATCCTCGTGAGGCTCGGATGAAATCGTGCAAGCACGATGATATCCACGCTTTGCGTGGGTTGAGG
>CAVABL010000051.1:0-7945 GCA_963586735.1 Firmicutes bacterium TM09-10 | reverse complement strand
TTGTAACTATATGCAATCGTGCCGTATGACATTACGCCGACAAGTCCGCCGACAACTGCACTACAGTACTTATCGCCGGAAGTTCCCCAAATGTTAACACCACCTGCAGTGTTAACGCCGTCATAACCGACTTCCACAGTGCCTGTGTTATAGCAATAGTATATGTCCGATGCGTAGTATGCTCTTGAATTTGGCGTACGATAAGTTCCGCCGTTATGGTCTCCGATTGATCCCACAAGTCCGCCGACCACGTTGCCTATGCCGTGAACATATCCGCTGTTGTACGAAGAGTAAAGATGTAACGCCGCACTCTTGAAAACGATTCCCACAAGTCCGCCCGCATTGCACCACACTGTACGCCCATAATATTTATTGTTGCCTGTTATATCCCAGAATGCACCCGCTTGATCGTCTGTAAGTTTCTGGTTTGAATAGATCTCGCCCGTGTTTGCACAGTCATACATATAAAGATCGCATTTTGCACTTATTGTGTCACCGCTGTGATTTCCTGAAATCTTACCCACGATGCCTCCGACGTTGACCGGCGCGGTAATATTTCCGTTGTTGATGCATGACTTGATTGTGAACGTTCTTGTACTCGTGCCCCCGATTGCAACGCAAGCAATGATTCCGCCCGTTCCATATGTGTAATAAGTTGGTGAATATGAATCTTTGCTGTTATCTGCTTGCTCTTTTGTTTCAATATTGCCGTTATTAACACAACTCGTAAGGACGATGTCGTATGTCGACACATAACCCGTGAATCCTGCCGCATTGCGTAATGCCGTCACGTTGACGTTGTTTGTGCAGTTGTAAAATTCAAGTTTGCCTTTTGCAATGCCGACAAATCCAGCAAGCCCTTGCTTGCTCGTGTTTGAAATCGTGCCGCTGACTGTGAGGTTTCTGAATGTGGCAGAATATGCGTATGGGAAAAGACTTGTTCCGTCCGCATTGTCGCCTCTTGAGCCAAGATTGATTGTGTGTCCGTTGCCGTCAAACGAGCCTGAAAAACTCTTTGATGAGTTGCCTGCCAATGTCGAGATTGCATTGCTTCCCACCAAATCGACAAGCAATTTGACATAACTGCCGGCTGTGAATGTTCCGTTGTTTACGCTTGAGGCAAAGTTCTCCCACTCCTGTTTGCTGTTGATTGTATACGGATTCTCTTTGCTGCCCGGGGTGAGTGTGCCTGAATCGTAAATACCTGTGTTGTCTGTGCTTTCGCTTTCGCCTGTGCCGATAAGTCTGTATTTTCCGTCGCCGTCCACGTCAAAATACACGTTTGCTTTGATGTAGGTGACCTGTTTTGTTGCGGTGTCAAAGTTTGCCTGCGTCACTTCAACGTGATATCTCGTGCTGTTTGACGGTTTTCTGTAGGTTGCCGCAACGACGCTCCGTGCGGTGTCATCGTTGTTCGTGGCGTTTTGCGGAACGTTGACAAATTCAACATCCGTGCGATACACAAGCATGCTCGTGCCGCTTTCCATTGCCAGTTTGATTGTCAACTTGTTGTTTTGCGTGTCAAATCCGAGGAAACTCTCTTTGTTTGTGGTTTCGCTGTCCGTTCCGCTTGCGTCATAAAACGCAAGTTGTTTCTGATTTTTGTCGCCGTTTGGCACGTTCACGCTGAACGCCAACACGCCCTCTGCGCCGTTCGTCTCGATCACGCCTGCAAATTTGCAAAGTTCAACATACGAAATTGCGTTGTAGTTGTCTTTGTCAATTGCAATATATTTGCCATATGAGTTGCTGCTCACAACTTTGCAGTCCGACCCGCTCGGTGCGATGTGGATTGCCCAACTTCCCTCGATCACGGGGCTTGTTCCGCCGCCAAGCAGACCGCCCTTTGTGACGGACGTGTTTGAAAGTTTGAAGCCCATTGACACGCTGTCGTTGATCGTGGCGTTGTGCGTTTGACCGACAAGTCCGCCCACGTAGTCCGTGCCGCAATAGTTGTCCGACGTGTCGTCGATGTTGTCAATGAACACGACGTCACCGGTTGCAACGCAGTTGTTGACGCTGCCGCTGCCCATATATCCCACAAGTCCACCCGAGTGGTGATTTTGTGCATATGTTGAATTGAGGTCGTTGACGCCGACCTGAGTCACGACATAACTCAATTCGTGCTCGATGTTGTCCGAAAGATAACCCGCAATGCCGCCTGCATAGTTGCCCACGACGCGCACCGCAATATCTCTGTTGATGTTTCCGCTGAACACGTCAAGTTTGCTCGTGATATCCGTGTTGTCGTTCGCCGCTTGCGTTTGCGGAGTGTTGCGCAACACAAAGCGCACTTGCCCTCCGCCGTAGCCCACAATGCCGCCGGCATAACTATCCGCGGCATACACCGATTTCAGATTGCGCAATTTGCCCGACGGCGTTGTGAAATATTTGCTGCTCACGCTCGGAGCAATGCCGAGAGTTTTGCTTGCATCGCCCTCTCTCACGCCCGTTGTGAGCACCTTGTAGAGCAACGATTCCGTGTCGCTTGCGTATGTTGCCGCGTCCGCCGCACTTATGTTTCCTGCCGCGCCGAAAATGCCGCCGACATAGCCCGTTGCATAAACGTTTCCGTCATTCACAAGCGCGATGGCGTTGCCGAAAGCCCTCGTCGTGTCCTCCCAGTACGAGCCTGCCTGCGACGAAACGTAGCCGATGATTCCGCCCACGAAACTGCCGAGAATGTGTTTCTTTGTCTCACCATCGCTCGGAGCAACGCCGAAAGCAATGCTGTTTGTGATTTTATGATTGCCGCCCGACACGAACTTTTCGGTCGTAGCGCTTGACTTTGTCGAACCGCTCGATGAAGTCGTCGCAACGATTGTCTCGATTGTCGCATTTGCGCCGAGCACGCCCACGACGCCGCCCAAAAACGACGGTTGATATTTTGTCGTGACATTGCCTTTTTCGTCTGTTTCGGTGAACACAAATGGCGTATTGCTCGTGTTCCAATCCGTTGCAAACATCAGTGCCGCGCTTTCGATGTAGCCAACGAGACCGCCGATGACTTTCGGCGTTGTCGTGACGTTTCCGTCCGAATAATTTCTCGCAGTGACGGTGATATTTTTGATTCTTGAATCGTTGATTCCGATTGCGGTATACGCCGATAGCGTTTCGTTTTGGTGATAGCCGTTGCCCACGAGCCCGCCGAACAGCGCGCCCACGTATTCCGTGCCCTTGACCTGATAGCCCGTTTCGGACAGTTTGGGAGTGAACTCAATCGAATCCTCGCATCCAGAAGTGTCCAGCCACCCGACAAGACCGCCGACGTATTTCACGCCGCCGATAGTGCCGTTTGCATACAAGTTTGTGAGCTTATCGTGATTTTTGCCGATTTGCGAGTTGCTTGACACTATCCACTCGCCAGCGATACTGCCGACGTAGTTTATGCCCTGCACGTTGCCCTTGTACACATCCTTTTTCGATGTGTCGTTGTTGAGTGTCGTGCGCACCATCTTGCCCACAACGCCGCCGACGTAGTCCCCCGTTGCGACGATCGTACTGCCGTAGATGTGGTCAATGTCGAAAATCTTGCTATCCTCAGCATATCCGGCGATGTTGCCGACGTAGTTTCTGCCCTTAAGGCCGTTCATTTGCAGCACGCTTCCAACGCCGAGCGTAGTGATCGTTGCGCCCTTCAGATATCCGAAAAGCCCGACGTAGTCCAACCTTGCGGATTCCGGGAACGTTCCGTCTTTATTCTTGAAAGTATCTATATAGTAAACATATTTAACGTGCGTGAACGAGCCGTCCGTCTTCTCAACACCGCTGAACGTGCCCGAAAACGGATATTCCTCGCCGTTTTTATAGCCGATCGGCAAGAAGTTTGTGACGCCGTTCGTGCTGACGTAGTCCTCCATGACGATGTCGGATGTGACGAGGAAATATGCGTCCTTATACGACCTCGTTGTCGCCACCGCAGTGCTTTGCGGAGCATAGCAAAGCCCCGTCGTGTCCGTCGTTTTTATTGAATTCCACGCCACACCGCCGTTGACGATTTGACTGAGGCGCAGCAGTTGCTCGGGCGCGCTTATGACGTACGGATTATCCTTGCTTCCCCAATTCTCGTCGCTCGGTGATTTCCCGTCCTTCCAGCCGAAGTCGCTGAACAGTGCGGTATACCATTTTTGAACGGAATTTGCAAAGTTGCCCGTGCCGGTTGCCGTGACGCTCGTAGCCTTTGGAGGTTCACTCGCCGTCGGTGCTTGAAGTTTCGACAGCTCAAATTCCGTGCCTAGTGTGATTTGCGCCACCTTGCCGTTGTTAAACTTGACGAACACCACGAAATTCGACGGCAAATAGTATTTTTTCTCCGTCGTGCTTTCCGCATACACCAGCACTTTGTCCACGCCGGAACTTGCGCTTTGCAGCGGATAGTATTCCACGCTTACGCTTGACGGACTTGTGACGTTCACACTGCTCTTCGCTTGATTCCCGACGATGAGATTCTCATTTCCGCCAAACCACACTTCCTTGCTCTCGTAGTGCTTTTGAATATCATACGCCACGATTTCCCACGAATACGTGATTGTGGTCTTACCGTCTGCCGTGCTTTGACTGATGCCGTTGTCGGTTGTATCTTCTTTGAGGTTGGTCGTGTCGCTGAAGTCGTCAAACCACGACTGAATTTCCTCTATTTTATAGTTTCGTATATCGTTCAACACGAATGTGCGCGCGTACGCACCCTTATTTATCGTGTCCGCGTGCTCGCCGATCGTATATGCTTCGCTCGGGATCGCAAAACCGTCCTCGCTGACAATCGCAACGCTGATTCCGTCGCTCTTTATGCCCTGATGCTCCGCATTGTAAATGAATTGATACGATTCTGTCGATTCGCTCTTGCTTGTCCACACGTTCGTGACTTTGAGCAGTCTTTGCGTGATTTCGTACTCGACTCCGCTGTCTTTCACACCGACGACCTGATCGCCGATCTTGATCGTTATCGTTGTGTCGTAAACGTCAACCTGAATCGGAGTTGTTTCTTTATAATTACGCCCGACGTACGCAAACTCAACCGCATACACACCGCTCCCGTTGCGAGTCGACTTCGGATTGTTCATATCGTCTTCAAACTTAAATCCGTGCGTGTATGTGTCATATTCGACTTTTCTATTTTCAATGCTTATATCCTCGATTTGCACTCTGATGTCGCTTGCAATCGTTGCGTTGAACCACGCAGTAACGTTTCCGCCGTTTCCGCTGAATCCCTCCGTCTTTGAGGGCTTGACGTATTGAAGATTGCTGCCGTTTCCGTTGTCCGATGCAAAGAACTTGCCTGCCGCCACGCTCGCGCTGACCTTAATGCAGTTGATATTTTGCGCGAGGATATCTTCCCACACTCCGTTTATCGTATCGTTGAAATCAACTTGCGGAACAATCGTAAAGACGTTTTTATCTGCAGTAAATGTATGACGTTTTGTGTTGATTGTCGGGTTTGGACTGCTTGCGGTTGTCGAAACCGATCTTTCGTTGACCGCCCATGAATTTGTGACCGTACCGCCACTGCCCGTGATTGCGCCGAGATTGCAACCGTCCCAGCGATATTTTCTTTGTCCCTCGATGTCGTAGCAATGGTCGATTGTGCTTGACGAATTGCCTGCAATACCGCCGATATAGTTGTTGCCCTCGATCAATGCGCTTTTCTCAATTGCCGAATCGTAAATATTTGCGCAATAAGAAACTTCTTTCGTTGCATACCCGACGATACCGCCTGCATAGTCGCCGCTGTTTATATAAGCACCGCTTGCCGACACTGCGGAAATATATCCTTTGTTGTAGCAATTTGAAATAACGCCGCTGCCAAGCGTATATCCCGTGATACCGCCGACAAACACACCGGTAGGCGTGTTTGGAAGCTCGCTGTTTTTTGCCGCAGACGTGCCCCTGATCGCACCGGTGTTAAAGCAGTTTTTGATTGCCGCCTGCGTTCTTCCGATGATACCGCCCACGCAATTTGCACCTGTAACGTTGCCTGTGTTCGATGCATTTTGAATCTCGTCGTCCGAAAAACCTGCAATGCCGCCGACCGATGCGCTTGAACCCGTTATAGTGCCGCTGTTGGTGAATGTTCCGTAGTTGTTGTTGCCGTCTTGCCACAAGCCGTGATATTGACCGCCGAGACCGCCCACCATATTTACGCCGCTGATATTTCCGCTGTTCGACGCAGTGCCGCACATCTTGCTGTTGCCGTCCGCATAGCCGACAATACCTCCGACTTGGTTTTGAGCTGTGACGTTTGCGGTGTTTGCGCAGTTTTCAATCGTTGCAGAATCCGCATATCCCGTAATGCCGCCGACTGCCGCAAGACCGCTCACCGCGTTTTTGTTTGAACAGTTGGCGATGACAGCATTGTTCTTGACATATCCGACGATACCGCCGATATTGTTTCCGCCGGCGACAGAGCCGTTGTTCGTTGTGCCTTTGATGCTTCCGCCGCTCGCATAGCCTGCAATGCCGCCCGCATATTCACTGTAAGTTATCAAGTCGAATTCCGAAAGTTGCAACTTTGAATCCGCACTTATATAAACATAATAATATCTATAACTTGAATATGTGAAACCGCTCGTGAAATTTACGCGTTGATAGTTCGTTGTCGGCATCCCGATATTCGTATTGTCATACACAACCGTCCAACCGTTGTTTGTCGGTGTTTCATCGTTGCCGCCGCCGGTATTGTAATTTTGCCAAGCATATGCAGTATTGCTGCCCCAGATTTTAACCCTTTTCGGCGTTCTGCTCGTTTGGCTTGCCGTATCGTTGCCGTTGGTGATCGCAAAGCCGCGGATATACGCACTCGAAGTATTTTCAGCGATAAAGCTCATCGCGCTCTTTGCGTCGGTGTAAAACTTTGTTTCTGTATTGCCGTCGTTGATATTTCCGACAACCTGTCCGTCATATGGATAAGCGTCATATTGCACAATGTTGTATGCCACGTCCGTATATGCCGCATTGCCCACCGAGGCGTTGTTCGTGACGTTCTCGATTGTCGTGTTCACCGCATACGCAACCACACCGCCGACGTATTTTGCCCCTTTCACCGATCCTGTGACGGTGAGGTTTTTGATTGTCGCGCCGCTTGTATATCCAAAGAGTGCGGCGTTTTCGCCTTTTATGTCGATAGCCAAATTGACAGTCTTTCCGTTGCCGTCAAACGTGCCCTTGAACGGAGCGCCGCTGTTTGCGCCGATAGGCGTGATATTGCCTGGCGATATACCGTCTGCCAATTTGAAATACGCACCATTAAACGACTTGTCCGTTGCCTTGACGTAAACGTAAGTGTCTGTATGTATGCTGTTCTCCGCACCGCCACTCAGGACGATGCTTGAGAGTCTTTTCAGTTGCTCGGACGTGCTTATTATGTACGGATTGTTGATTCCGCCCCATTTGTTGTCGTCTTGATTGATGTTATCTTTCGTGATGTTTTCGTTTTCAACATAAAAATCGCCTGCTTTTACGATTATATTGAATGTTTCAAAGTTAAACCCATAATTGTTTGTCACGTCAACGTTTCCGTTCCAAACCGTTATGTCGTCCTTTGTGATTTCATATTCGTTTTGACCATAATTTGACTTGTAAAAGTTGTGATTGCTTGTATTCACACTGACGGTGTGTCCACCCACCACATTGTCCCATTTGATACCGCTGTCCACATCTGCGCCGTAATAAAACTCGTTTGCGCCCGCCTTCACGGTTATCGTTCTTTTGGTGATAATCCATGTCCACTCTGATGTTCCGGTCAGATTGTAGTTTTCGTTTATGCACGAAACGACAATTCCGAAACCGCCTATATCGATTGCTCCGCTTATGCTTGTTCCGTTGATTCCGTTAATTGTGCACGGCTGTTTGCCGCTCACGTTTGTTATTGACACAACGCTTGCCACTTTCTCGTTGTTTTGAATGCCGTTGATTGTCAATTCGCTCAAACCTTGATGTGCCCCGTTATATG
>CAVABL010000050.1:0-8053 GCA_963586735.1 Firmicutes bacterium TM09-10 | reverse complement strand
TGCGATATTTGGATGAAGAGCAAGGAAGCCTGCGATTGAATAGACAGGAGCGTACTCCTTGTACGTGACTGTTTAGGCAATCGCGGCTGACACAGCTATTCGCCAAACGGTGCTCTCAAACCCATTTAATTGCGATATTTGGATGAAGAGCAAGGAAGCCTGCGATTGAATAGACAGGAGCGTACTCCTTGTACGTGACTGTTTAGGCAATCGCGGCTGACACAGCTATTCGCCAAATAGCGCAATTAAATTACTTTGCCTTTGACAACCACCATAGGATAAGTCTCATACCCACTCAGCACACGGCCGGGTTGAATGATGACGTCCTTGTCGGTGATTGTATAGTCGAGGGAGGCGTTTTCCATGACGATGGTGTCCTCCATGACGATAGAGTTGCGGATGACGGCGCCTTTGCCGACCTTGACGGAACGGAAGAGTATGGAGTTTTCAACTGTGCCGTCGATGACGCAGCCGTCGGCGATGATTGAATTTTTGACGTTTGCACCCTCTTTATACCTTGCGGGCACGCTGTCCTTGACCTTGGTGAGAATGGTCGAGTGCTTATAGAAGAGTTGTTCTCTCACCTCGGGTTTGAGCAATTCCATACTACGCTTGAAGTATGTCGGGATGCGGTCGATGACGGCGACGTACTCTTTGACCTCGTAGTTCATTATATACAAGTCCTGCATATTCGCTTGCAGAATATCCTTTTCAAAGTCGTAGCAGCCGTGAGCGTACGCGTTGTCCACGAGCGAAACGAGCAAGTCTTTTTTGATGAAATAGACGTTGAGATTGCACTGTTGTTTGCCGGTGTCGCTTGCGACGGCGTAGCGCATATCGGTTATGCGGTGATTTTTGTCGGAAGCGATGACAAACTTTCTGGGGTTGACGTCGTCGGTGTTGTACGTAAGCACGGTTATATCCGCGCCCTTGTCGATATGAAACGCCTCCACCTCGTCAAAGTCGATGTTGTACGCGATGTTGGTGTTTGAGATGACGACGTATTCCTCGTTGTTGTTCAAAAGGTAACCGCGCAGATTGAACAACGCCTCGATTTTGCCCTTATAGACCTTGTGTTCGCTGTTGAAAGCAAAGGGCGGAAAGAGCGTAAGACCGCTGTTTTTTCTGTTCAAATCCCAGTCTCTGCCCATACGAAGATGGTCCATGAGGGAGTTGTAGTTATTGCGCGTGACGATACCGATCGTAGTGATGTTGGCGTGCACGAGGTTTGACAGCGTGAAGTCGATGAGGCGATATCTTCCCGCAAACGGCAGCGACGCCGTGGTGCGATGTATCGTCAAGTCGTTGAGATGGCTGTCGGGATCAGAGGCGAACAAAATGCCCATGGTATTGTTTTTCATATTTTCCCTCCTTAACCTATCATTTCGTTTGCGCCGACGACGGAGTTCGGAGCAAGATTATAGTTCGGCGCAATGACGCTGATTTTCCATTCGCCTGGATTGCAGTGTTCGAGGGTTTCGCCCACCATACAGTTTTTGCCGACGGTTGCGTTCCAGCCCACGATAGAATATCTGATATCCGCGCCGTCCTCGATGACTGCGCCGGGCATGATGACGGATTCTTCGATATACGCGTCCTTGCCGATTTTGACGGAATTGGAAACGATACTGTTTTTCACCGTTCCGTTGATGACCGTGCCTTCGCTGACGAGACAGTTTATGACGTTGCCCGTAGGAGCGACGTAGTGCGGCGGTTCGGCGTTGTTTCTTGCGTAAATTTTCCACTTATCGTCGTCAAGGTGAAGTTCCTCGCCCTTGAGAACGTCCATATTCGCTTCCCACAGTGATGAAATCGTTCCGACGTCCTTCCAATATCCGTCAAACTGATATGCGTACATTCTTTGTCCGTCGGCGAGCATTTTGGGAATTATGTTTTTGCCGAAGTCGTTTTCGCTGTCCTTGTCGTTTTCGTCTTCGATTAGGTATTTGCGCAGTTTATCCCACGTGAAGATGTATATACCCATAGACGCCTTCGTGCTTTTGGGATTTTTGGGTTTTTCCTCAAACTCTTCGATTTGTTTGCTGTTCTTTTTGAGGTTGAGGATTCCGAATCTGCTTGCCTCTTCGATGGGGACGTCGCGCACGGCGATAGTGCAGTCCGCCGAGTTACGTTTATGCTCTTTGAGCATATCGTGATAGTCCATCTTGTAGATATGGTCACCGCTCAGAATCACGACGTAATCGGGGTTATAGTTGTCGATAAAGTCTATGTTCTGATAAATTGCGTTTGCAGTGCCCTTATACCACTCGCCCGATTTCGCGCCCATATACGGAGGCAAAACGTAGATGCCGCCGCTGAGTCTGTCAAGGTCCCAGGGCTGACCGTTGCCGATGTATTGATGCAGTTCAAACGGACGATATTGCGTAAGCACGCCAATCGTATCTATGCCGCTGTTGATGCTGTTTGAAAGCGGAAAATCGATGATACGATACTTTGCGCCGAACGGCACTGCCGGCTTTGCCACAGACGACGTCAACACGCCGAGGCGCGTGCCTTGTCCGCCCGCAAGCAGCATAGCGATACATTCCTTTTTGGAGATTTTGCTCATTTATTTTTCCTCCTTATATTCCGGCTTCAAAAACATTACGGAGTTTTTGGGAATATTGACTTTGATTGAATAGGGATATCCGTGCGCGGGTTTTGCGGTTGCTCTGAACGAGGGACGTCTTTCCTCTTCGCCGCCGTACTTTTTGAGCGCGGAGTACAAGTCCGCCCTATACGTCACGCCCTCGGGAACGCCCATAACGTATTTTTGTCTCTCGACGGGCGAGAAGTTTATGACGCACACGACGTATTCCCCGTCCGCCGCCTTGCGGATGAAGGACACGACGTTTTGCGAATTGTCGTCAACCACAATCCACTTGAACCCGTCGTACGTGCAATCGAGTTGCCACATAGCCTTGTTTTCGAGGTAGAAAGCGTTGAGGTCTTTCATAAACTTTTGGAAAGTGCGGTGACGCGGATAGTCGAGCAAAAACCAATCGAGTTGTTGGGCGTAATTCCATTCGATGAACTGCGCAAATTCGTTGCCCATAAAGTTGAGTTTTTTGCCCGGATGCGCCATCATAAAACCGTAAAACGCTTTGAGCCCCTCGAACTTCTGGTCGTAGTCGCCCGGCACTTTGTTTATCATGCTGCATTTGCCGTGCACGACTTCGTCGTGAGAAATGGGGAGAATATAGTTTTCGCTATACGCGTACGTGATGGCAAAGGTGAGATTGTTGTGATTGTCTTTTCTGAAAAACGGATCGAGGGAGAGATAGTGCAAACTGTCGTTCATCCATCCCATATTCCACTTGAAATTGAACCCGAGACCGCCGTCGTATGCAGGTTTCGTTATCATAGGATACGCGGTGCTTTCCTCTGCAATCGTGAGTGCGCCGTGATACTTTGACAGTATTGCGGTGTTCATCTGTTTGAGGAAGTCTTTTGCTTCGAGGTTGTAGTTTCCGCCGAATTGGTTGGGAGCCCATTCGCCGTCTTTTCTGCCGTAATCGAGATAGAGCATGCTCGCAACCGCGTCGCAGCGGATTCCGTCGATATGGTACATATCAAACCAAAACATAGCCGCGGAAATGAGGAAGGATTTGACCTCGTTTTTGCCGAAGTCGTACACCATCGTCCCCCACTCTTTATGCTCTCCCTTGCGCGGATCGGCATATTCGTAAAGGGGCGTACCGTCAAACAAACGCAGTCCTTGCTCGTCGCGCGGAAAATGTGCAAGCACCCAATCGAGAATGACGCCCACGCCCGCTCTGTGACAGCGGTCGATGAATTCCATCAAATCTTTCGGCGTTCCGTAGCGAGACGTCGGCGCAAACATACCCGTCGTCTGATATCCCCAACTTCCGTCAAACGGATATTCGGTGAGCGGCATAACCTCGATATGCGTATACCCCATTTTTTTGACGTACGGTATAAGCTCGTCCGCCATCGCGCTGTAATTTATATAGTTTCCGTCGTCATACTTTTTCCAGGAGCCGAAGTGAATCTCGTATATGTTTATCGGCGAGCCGTACGGATTGAAATTTTCTCTTTCGCGCATCCACTTTTTGTCTTTCCAGCGATAGCCCGAAATGTCGTAAAGTTTCGACGCGTTTGCGGGAGCGGTTTCAAAGTGCAGTCCGTACGGGTCGCACTTGAACGTCGTCTGTCCGTCCTCTGCCGTGATTGCGTATTTATACGCTTGAAATTGGGATGCGCCGGCAACGAACGTCGTCCACACGCCGTCGTCGAGTCTTTGCATGCGATGAGCGTTCACGTCCCAATCGTTGAAATCGCCCACGACCGAAACGGACGAGGCGTTGGGAGCCCACACGGAAAAATCCCATCCGTTGACTCCGTCCTCGACTCTCGGGGCGGGCGAAAACATCTTATGCGCCTGATAATTCGTTCCCTCGTGGAACAAATAGCTTGCATAACTGTCTTTTTGTTTTGACATTCTTTTCTCCGAAAGCGCGCCACGAATTAGCATCGTGAAATATGTATCCGCGCTTGAAAATTACTTTAAACTCATTGTATCAAAAAACGCGCGCGTATACAAGAGCAAAATCGCACATTTTTTGCAAAAATAAAAAATTTGCAACTAACATTTTTTGAAAAATGTAAAAAATCGAACTTTTTTTAGCGTTTTTGTAGGTTTTTGAAATTCTCGACAAATTCCGCCAAAAAACGAAATCGAACGATTTTACGCAAACTCTCGCGCGTCAAAATCACAGTCGAGAAATTCTCTTGATTGCAAAAACGGCGCTTCCGCTTCCCGACATCGCAATCTTGTCGTACCCTCTCTTTTTAAGTGCGTCGTACGCCTCTTTTATATGAGGATTGATTATGCACGCCGGCTCGAAAAGGTCGTTTCGCAAAACCTCGATTGCCTCGTCCACGGTTTTCGGAATATTCGTCAAGTCGTAGTTTTCACCGCGTATCTCGTCAAAAAGTTTATAGCATTTTCCGCTGTCGCATCCTCCCTCGGCAACGATAGCTTCGACGTCGATTTCGCACTCGCACGGCAAACTTTCCACAACCTCCCCGACGCCCGAAACGCGGCACGCTCCGCCCTTGACCATACACGGCACGTCGCTTCCGAGCGACAACAAAAAATCGTCGTCGCAGGCGACGTCTTTTCCGACATCGCGCATATATTCTTCCACCGCTTTCACCACGCACGCAATCGTTGCGCTCGAACCTCCGAGCCCCGCGCCGAGCGGCACTCCCTTGAAAATCTCGATTTTTCCGCCCACTTGAAAACGCTCGGCAATCGCCTGCAGTTTATCCTTCAAAAAGTCGAGGAATCTCTTTTTGTCCAAGCCGAAAAATCCGCCCGTCACCCTTGCGGCGAAACCGATTTTGTTCTCAATCGGAACGAAGCAGACTTTATCCTCGAATCTTTCAAACGGACAGACAATCATATCGACGGTGTGCAGTCCGCCTCTTTTGCCCGTCACGACAAGCGACAGATTGAGTTTTGCGGGAGTGGAAACGATGTATCTATCCATATCAATCCTCTTTTTTGAGATTGAGCGTCACGACGAATTCCGTCGAAAAGTTCTCGGGCGGTTCTTTTGACAGTTCGATGTTTCCGCCGTGCATGTTGACTATCTTTTTACACACGGCAAGTCCCAATCCCGAGCCCTGTTTATTCCTTGATTTTTCGCCGACCACAAACGCCTCGAACACCTCGTCCTTCGTATCGTCGTTTATGCCCGGGCCGTTGTCGGCAAGTGAAATTTTGACCTTGTCGCCCTCTCTGAACACGGCAAACCTTAGCGTCGAGCCTTTGGGCGTATACTTAAAGAAATTGCTCGTCAGATTTTCAAACACTCTTTCAAGTTGCGCCTTATCAACGTCGCACACGAGTTTTTCCTCGCATATTCTTGCGTCGAGCACGTACCCTTGCACCTCGAATTCGTCGTAGATTCCCGCAAGGAAAGACCTTGCGAGTTCCGCAACGTCGAGCGGTTGTTTATTGAGCGAAAAATCGGGATGTTCGAGTTTGTTATACTCATAAAACTGATTGATGAGCTCAACCATTTGATTTGATTTTGAAAGGATAATTTGCAAATATTTCTGCTTATCTTCCTCGCTCACGATTCCGTCCTTAATCGCTTTGGTGAAACCCTGAATTATGGTGATAGGTGTTTTGAGGTCGTGCGACAAGCCTGCCAGCATACGCTGTTTATCCCCCTCGAGCGCAAGCCGTTTTTCCTCGCTCGCGTCAAGTATATCCACCATCTCGTTGAAACTGTCGTAGAGTTGTTCGAACTCTTTAGTGCCCTTATAATTCAGATGTTCGTGCTTTTTTGAAGACGGAAACGACGTCATCGCGTACGACAGCGCGGCAAGCGGTTTTTGAACGTGTTTGTTGATATAGCGCACGTAAAGTGCCATCACCGTGGAAAAGAGCGCGAGAATACAAAGCGCGATGAACGCGACAAACAGATAGAGCACCGCAGCGTTTGCGCCTTTTTGGGCAACGAACACCGCATAGTATTCCGCCCCGTCCGCGCCCTTGAACGAGAGTTTTGAAAGCGTCGCATCGTCGTGCGTTGCGTTGTAGGTGAGGCAGTCGTATTCTTTTTGCGAAAAACTCGTCTTCGTCGTTGAAATGGAGGACGACACGATATAGTAAACCTCGTCGTCGCCCTTGCTCAAAAGATAATATCTCTCTTGCGGACTGCCCTCGCTGTCCTGATAACTTATCGTGACGAGATAGTTATATTTGTTCGTTGCGATTTTGAAATTATGCACTTCGCGTTTTTCGCCGACGTTATATCTTGCAATACAGTCCAATTCGCCGGCGGTATAAGCGTTCTTTTGCGAGAGGGTTGAAAACACCACGTCGCCGCTTGTCGTCACCACTTCCAGCCAGCCGTCTTTTCCGAGAATGGTATCCGTCGGAATTTTTGAATAGTCGCCGCTTGAAAGATATTGCGAATAATCCGCAATCGTCTTTTGTCTTATGTTTATGCCGTCTTCAGAAAACACCCAGTTTGCAAAAACGAAAATTGCGATGACGCCCAAAATGATGACGAGTGAAAACGAAAGAAAGATGCGAATAAGCAACGCAAGAAAACTTGCGTTGTCGATGTGCGTCGGCGTTTTTCGATTTTTACGCCCCGCCCTTTTTTTACGCTTTTCGTCCGAATCGACGCTTAACACGTCGTTTTCGACACGATTATCTGCGTTTTCCGTCATCTTGTTGTTTTTCAATCTTATATCCGAGACCTCTTAAAGTCTTTATGTATCGAGGATTTTTCGGATCGTCCTCGATCTTATCTCTTATGTTTGAGATATGCACCATCATAGTGTTGTCGTCGGTTGCGAAATAGTCGCCGTTAACCTCTTCGTATATCTGCATTTTCGTGAACACTCTGCCGGGCGACTTCATGAGCATGAGCAAAATTTTATATTCCGTTGCGGTGAGATTGACGGGCACGCCCTTCTTTTCGACGGTGAGCGTATTCGTGTCGAGAGTCAAATCGCCAATCACGATTTTGCCGTCGTCCTCGTCCTGCATATTGCCAAGCTTATAAAAACGTCGCAGGTTTGCATTTATGCGCGCCACGAGTTCGAGCGGATTGAAGGGTTTGACCATATAGTCGTCCGCCCCGAGATTAAGCCCGAGGATTTTGTCGCTGTCGAGTTGCGCCGCCGACAGTATAATGATGGGAATATTGCTCTTTTTGCGTATAAACTTCGTCAGTTCATATCCGTTCATTCTGGGCATCATGATGTCAACGAGCGCAAGATCGATCTTTTCTCTGCCGAAAATTTCGGTTGCCTCAACGCCGTCTTTGGCCCAAAACGTGTTATACCCCTCGTTTTCAAGATAAAGTTTTAACAGTTTGACGATATCCTCGTCATCCTCTGCAAGCAATATGTTGAAACTCATCTCACACCTCACGCGCGTTTATATAAACAAATTATATCATACATAAAAACTTTTTCAACTTAAAAAATTATAAAGAAAACGTAAAGACCGTTCTCGCCCACTCGTTCATAGCCCACTCATACACGGAATCCACCCATTCGC
>CAVABL010000049.1:0-8078 GCA_963586735.1 Firmicutes bacterium TM09-10 | reverse complement strand
TACCCACCCTCTGCAAATTGAACCTTGCCGATTTCCACATGCATTTCCTTTTTTTCATTTTTACTTAATTGCTCTTTGCCGAGTCGTCATCCGTTTTTGTCGCGTCGTTCAACTCATCCGTTTTTATCGCATCCGTCACATCAACGATGTCTGCCTCGTTTGCCTTGACGGCCTCGTCAATCACGTCTTTCATATCGTCCGTCATATCCGTTGCGTCATTCGCGTCAACCGTATCGTGCGCCGTATCTTCCGTCGCAACATCTGCAGTATCGTCCGTCACACTTTGAATCGTCATATGTTCGATGTCAATCCAATATTCTTCGCATTCGGCATCAGTTTCGACCGTTTTGTCGTGCTTATCATTGTTTTTTCCGTTTGCACCGCCCGATTGGTTCTTCTTTTTGTTTTTCCTTTTCGACTTTGTCACACACACGACAATCACGACTCCGATTACGGCAAGAAAAAGCGGCTCGACGATTGTGAGGATGATTATGCTTGAAAGCACGTTTTCTATTCCGTACCCTGTGCGTGTTGGATTTTCACTCGTGCAAAGCGTAAAATAAATTTCATTCTCGGGCAATGTGTCCGAATGCCAACTATATCCGCCCTCAACCTTTTCAAAATCGCCCGATGAGGCAAGCAGATACGCGCTTGTGTTTATCCTGACGTTGAGGTCTTTGAAGCCCGCCCACGTCGAAGCCGGCGAGCAAAGATACCTAAAAATGTACTTTGAAGGCGAATATGAGTATTCCACGCTCGGATAAAGCGGCACGACGACCTCGTTGACGATTGTCTGATTCGGCGCAAAAGTCATGTCGTATTCGAGCCAGCAAAACAAACTGTTTTGTATGTCGAGATTACCGCTTGTCGCAATAGTATACGTGTCTTTCACGCTTGCCACTGCGGCGTTGTACCAGTCGATTTCGCTCACCCCGTAGTCCTCGTCAAAATATTTCAATGCAAGTTGCTTGAACGTCGTCTCTTTTTTGTCGTGCAGTTTCAACGAACCGATTGTTTCGTTTTTGAGAGAAACGTCGCTGTAAAATTTCATACGCGCGACAAAATCGACATCCTCGCCGAGCGCATAAAAAACGAAACTAGTATATCCCGTGCCAAACGACACGCTCGTCGTTCCGTCAAGATTTTGAACGGACGAGCGGAAATCGCCGCCCAATATCACTTTCTCGGTTGCGATGTTTCCGAGATACAGCATACCATATGCGTTTGACGCCGTACAATCGTACGTATACTCGTACACTTTGAGGTCGGGGCTGTAAAACGAATCCTCAACATAGTCGTCACACATCGTCTTGACGTTATCCACCGAGAAAGTCGTGTAAAGCGGCATATATGAAAAGCGCGTTTTGCTTTCAACCGTTTCGCCGTCCGTCTTCACAAAATAAGTTTGCGACTGATTCGCAAGCATTTCAAAAAGGTATGCGATTGGAAAAACGGCGTTCGCTTTTACGTTGAGTTCGCTCGGATTTTTGAATGTGTATTTTGCGCTCACGCTTCCGAATTGCCCGAAAGTTTCAGGCTGATCTTCAAAGTTCACGTCAAAAGTGAGGTCTTCCCTTTCAACCGTAATCGGACTGTTTTCCGTCGTACAGATCGCGCCCGCGGCATCCCTTCCCTCGTAATATCTCAACGCAGAATTTGCCGCGCAAACCGCAGAGGGATTTAGAAGAACCGACAAATCGATTGCAAGCGCAAGCAGCGCAATCGTCGCCGACACGACGAGATTCTTTCTTTGAATCGCAAATCCGTATTTTTTCATACTCACCTCAATTTTGCCAAAGCGTTACGCTTGATTGTTTTTGCATTTGTCAGCGGCTTCCTTTTGTCCTTGCGCCGCCGCTTTTTCACACCACACCTTTGCTTGCACCGCGTCTTTTTTGCAACCGAATCCCGTTTCCAAAAAAATTGCGAGATTGTATTGTGCGTCACGATCTCCGTGTTCGGCCGCCGATTTTGTCCAATAAAACGCCTTTTCGGGATTTTTCTCCACTCCAATACCTTCGCTATAAAAGTAGCCGACCTGGCACTCGGCAAGCGGATAATGCGTTGCCTCGGCAATTTTCAAATGCCCTTCGAAGCACTTTTCAAACTGCCCCGAAAGATAATATTTTTCTATGAGTTCGTTGCACTCGTCAAACTCTTTGCACGGCTTATAATATCCCATATCACTTCACTGTCACGTCTTTGATCTGAAACGCAATCACCTTTTTGAGTTCGTCGATCGTGGTTTCGATCTGAAAACCTATTCTGCCACCGGAAAAAAAGATTCTGTCCACACTCAATGCGCTTTGATCGATCGTCGTTTTGAAAAACTTTTTCATACCGATCGGCGAGCAACCGCCGTGAACATAGCCCGTGAGCGAAAACAGTTCTTTTGATTTGACCATTTCGACGCTCTTTTCGCCAACGCTCGACGCCGCTTTTTTCAAATCGAGTTCGCATGCGACGGGAATCACGAACACATAGTGTTCAAGGCTTTTGCCCACAGTGACGAGCGTCTTGAAAACAACTTTTTCGTCAACGCCCAAAAGTGCCGCCGCCTCAACGCCGCTCACTGCGTCGGTGACGTCAAGCATGTGCTCTTTGTAGACGACTTTCTTTTGATCGAGAATACGCATTGCGTTCGTTTTTTCGATTTTCTCTTTTGCCATAAAGATTATTCTTCCTCGTTTGCCTGCTCGTCCACTTTGAGCATAATTGCGCACTCGATGCGTTTTTTGAAGAGGTCGCAACCGTATTTATACACGCCGTTGACGTCTCCCGTTGCGTTGTATGCGTTTGCGGCGCACCCTCCCGAGCAATACAGCCTTGCCCAACAATCGTCGCATTCTTTTCTCGAATACGCGTTGCATCTTTTGAATTTGGATTGAATTTCGGTGTTCGTCACGCCATTCCAAATATCGCCCATGAGATACTCTTTGTTGCCTACGAATTGGTGACATGGATAAAGTTCGCCCGTCGGCGTGACTGCGAGATATTCCGTGCCGCTTCCGCAACCCGATATACGCTTGTAGATGCACGGACCGCCTTCGAGGTTGAGCATATAGTGATAAAAAGTGAACGGCTTGCCATTTTTGCGCCTTTCAATCATCATATCGGCAAGTTTTTCATACTCTTTGAAAATCACCTTTTTATCGTCCTCGGTGAGCGCATATTTATCCGTTGGCGGACACACAACCGGTTCCATACTCAACTCGTCGAAACCGAGGTCGAGCATCGTTTGAATATCCTTCGTAAAGCCGGGATTCCTGTGTGTGAACGTACCTCGCATATAGTAATTTTTTCCACCTCTCGCCTTGACGAATTTTTGGAATTTCGGCACGATTATATCATAACTTCCCACACCGCCGATTGTGTGGCGGAAATGGTCGTTTATCTCCTTTCTGCCGTCAAGCGACAACACGACATTGTCCATCTCTTTGTTTGCAAATCCAATGACGTCATCGTCAACGAGCATACCGTTCGTGGTGAGCGTAAAGCGGAAGTTTTTGCCGTGCTCTTTTTCAATCGCGCGCGCATATGCAACGAGGTCTTTGACGACTTGCCAGTTCATGAGCGGTTCGCCGCCGAAAAAGTCCACTTCGAGATTGTGACGCGTTCCGCTGTTTTCAACGAGAAAATCGAGTGCGCGTTTGCCAACCTCGTACGACATCAGCGCCCTTTCGCCGTGATATTTGCCTTGGGATGCAAAGCAATATTCGCAATTGAGATTGCAAGTGTGCGCCACGTGCAGACACATCGCTTTGAGCACCGTATTGCGTTTTGCAAGTATATCGACGTCGGGTTTGAAATTGTCAACCGAAAAGAGTTTCCCCTCTTTTTTCAGTTCTTCAACTTCCTCGATGCACTCCGCAACATCCTCTTTTGTGACTCCTTGCGCCTTGTATTTGTTTGAAACGTCCTCGATGATTTGCTCTTTTGTGGTGTTTTCATATGCGTTGATGACGTCGTATGCCACCTCGTCCACGCTGTGCACGCTTCCGCTTGCCGTGTCAAGCACGACGTTGTATCCGTTGAGTTTGAATGAATGAATCATGTTGTTTGCGCCTTATTTTTCAAGATTTGTGTTCTGTTTTCAGTTTTGTAATTCGTGATTTTTCAAAGTTGCGTTTTCACACAAAAAACGCCTAGCATAACTAGGCGATCTTTGCAAAAAATGTCGTTGCAAAAAAAATTTACTTTGCAGCCTTTTCGCACTTTTGGTTTGCAACGCCGCAAGAAGTTTTGCAAGCAGATTGGCAAGACGTTTGGCATTCTCCGCAACCGCCGTTCTTTTTGCTCTCGTTGAGATCGCGTGTTTTCAAAGTTGTGATTCTTTTCATTTTTTACGACTCCTTACAATTGATATTTCATATTATATGGTCTTGCAAAACCTTTGTCAAGAGTTCGCAAAACCTTTGTCAAAGAGAAAAAATCCTTCGGCAAATGAAATTCCACGCGGATTAAGCGTTCTTTTCAACGTATATCGTTGATGGAAAATCCCTTTTCGTGCTTTGCACGCTCACGCCGCTTTCATACATGACGGTGAGATTTTTCACGTCATCCCGGCATATAATCTCGCCCTTGACGATGACGGGCGCGCCCGGGGGATACGCCCAAACGTTTTCAAGGCTCACTCTGCCTGCCGCTTTGTCAAAATCGACGTATTCACCGCAAAGAGCGTTTGCCATGCATGGTTCATACACCTTTTGGGGCAAACTCGGCGCGACGGTTTTCGTCAGTCCGTTGCGCTCGCGCAAGGTGTCGTCAATTGCAAACAAAGCGTTTTCGAGCGTTGAAAAATTCTCACGAGAATCGCCTGCTCCGCTCATAGCCACGGCGTAATTCACGCCTGCCATTTCAAGTTCGATATTGTACACGTTGCGCAAAACTTTTTTGAGTTCGACGCCGCTTATAGCCGCACCGCTGCACACAACGACGAATTTTGACTTGTCAAAAGCAAAAACCCTGCCGTCTTTCGACGGATTGAAAAGCGCAAGTTTTTTGAGCCTTGCAAGAGATTTTTTGCATATGTCTGCGTTTACGCTCCAATCGGCGAGCAACTCGTTGCCTCGCTCTTTGAGCATACGCACGCAACCGTCTATCGACGCCATAAGCACGTAAGATGGCGAACTCGTGTTGAAAATCGTAAGATTTTCGTCGATTTTTGAGATGTCAACCCTGTTCGTGCAAACGCTTAACAGTGCGGTCTGCGTGAGAGATGGCAACGTTTTGTGCAAACTGTTCACGACGACGTCTGCACCGAGAGTTCTTGCGCTGTCGTGGAATTTTTTTGAAAGCCCGAGATGTGCGCCGTGCGCCTCGTCCACAAACAAAATCGCATCGTGTTTGTGGCATATTTCCGCAATGGATTTGACGTCGCTTATTATGCCCTCGTACGTTGGCGAAGTGATGACGACAAGTTTGACGTCGGGATTTTGTTCAAGTGCTTTTTTCACGCTTGTCGGATACACTGAGCCGTAAAAGCCAAACTCGTCAAAGTAAGTCGGCATGACGTAAACGGGTTTCAAACCGAACACCTCGATTGCGTTGAACACGGATTTGTGACAATTCCTCGCAACGAGGATTTTGTCGCCTTCGCGACAAACCGCACGAATTGCGGCGAGGATGCCGCCGGTGCTGCCGTTGACGGAAAATCGCGAATATTTTGCGCCGAAAACCTCGGCGGCAAGTTTTTCGGATTTGAGAATAACGCCGCTTGCGTCGTTGAGATTGTCAAAACCCTCGATTTCGGTGATGTCGATTTTCTGTGCGCCGTACAAATAGTCGAAATCCGCTCTTTTGTGACCGGGCATATGAAACGGCACGACGTTGTTTTCATCGTGTTTGGCGAGCAGTTTTGCAAGACTTTTTTCGTCGTGTTTTTTGGAATCGGACGCGCAAAAGTCCTTGCGCAAACCCAATACGTTGCTTATGCTTTTGTCTTTCATGGTTCGAGTATATCATCAAAAATTCAAAAACGCTATGAAATTGTGTCGTTTTTGTGCTATGATAATTTTAATGCAATCAAAAGTGTAATTTAGCAAGCGCAGCGTGTGAATAAAGCACACACACTCATCGCGCAAGTTGCGCAAGCGCATTATGCGCCTTGCGCATGCGCTTGTTACGCGAAACGAGCAAACGTGCAGTGTGGGCGGTATATGCGCTTATCGTGCGAATCTTGCAAGCGCAACGCGTGAATAAAGCGCGCACACTCGTCACGCAAGTTGCGCAAGCGTGGTTTTCGCATATCACGCAAGTTGCGAAACGTCGTGTGTGTTGTACATACACTTATCACGAAAGACGTGACGTTTGAGAACAGTAAACACTTTGAAAATGGCCGTCGCAAATGAAAAACGGAAAACGAGGTACGTATGAAAAACAAACTTCCAATCATAGTTGCAATTTTGATTTTCGCCTTGTCGGCGTTTTGTCTGTTTGCGTGCGAGCCGAAAGACGAGGCGGGGGCGGTTGATTATAAAAAAGAAAATTCGTTTTCCGTCAGAATGACGGAATCAAATTCCGCACTCACATTCGAGCCCGTGGCAAACATCGTGCACGGACAAGACGGCATATCGTACACCTCGGTAAAATATCGCTACGGCGTCTTGTTTTACGTCGGCACGAACGCCGATGCAAGCGCGTATTCGTACATCGGCAACGCACTTGCAAAACAAGGATATCTCGTCGTCATCGACAAGGACAAAACCGCATACAAAAATTATTCATCGACGGAGAGCGTGTTTTCGCAATACGGCAACATAGATTTCTTTGTGAGCGGACATTCCGCCGAGGGCGGCGCGGCGGCAATCAGGCGTGCCGGCGAATCGTCGTGTTTGGGGGCGATTCTGCTTGCGCCGATTGCAGACCGCCATGCCCAACTTGACGAAAACGGCAATCGCGTTCAGGACAAAAACGGAGTGGATATTTACGTTGCCGATACCCTTGCAAACACATCCGTTCCGACGCTTTTGATCGAAGGCAATTCCGATCTCGTCAGAACGAGCGATCAAACAAAAGACGTCAAAGAGAGGATGCCGCAAAACTGCGTTGAGAAGATCATCGCAAACGGCACGCATACGGGATTTTTCGACATCGACGATTCGGAAAATCTGCCCATCAAATTTTCAAATTTCATTGCGGATTTCAACGCAAGCGGTCTTGAACAAAAACAATCTCAACGCGACGCGACGATAAAGTATTTTCTTGACTTCATGGCACCGTTGACAAAATAAGAGACGCTTGCATTTTTCAAGCGCAAATTCTTTCAAAAATCAATTTCCCGTTTAACGCCGATTTGCCGCAATGAAACGCCAAAATCTATGTGCGTTTTTGCATATCGTCCGTCCTCGTTTTCAAGAGTGGACATATGTGCAAATGCTCATATATCGAAATCAGAAAAGCCCTTTCAAATCATAAATGTCGCCTGCTCCTATCATCAAAACTACGTCGTGTGATTTTGCGTGTTTTTTGACAAAATCAACGGTTGATTGTTTGCTTTTGACAAGATAAACTCCTTTTTTGCGATATTTGTCAAGAATTGCTTTTGCCAAAACGTCGCTGCCGACGCCGTCTTGTTCGACCTCGCGCGCGGCGTAAGTCGGCATAATCGCAAGCGTTTTCACGCCGTTGTTTTTTGCGCCCAAAACACGTGCGAAATCAAAAAGATACGCCTTTGTCCTCGAATACGTGTGAGGTTGAAAAACAACCATGATTTTGCCGAATTTTTTTGCGCGTTCAAGCACTGATTCAATCTCGCTCGGATGATGCGCAAAGTCAAAAAACACCTTCGTTTTGCCAATGTTGTTTGCGCTTTCAAATCGTCTTTTCACACCTTGAAACGAGGCGAGATTTTGAGTGCATTTTTCAAAATTCATCCCGAGCGCGCTTGCGGTCGCAACGGCAAAAATCGCATTTTTGCAATTGTAAATTCCTCCGTCGCAAAGTGTAATTTTTGCATTTTTTCCCGCATACGAAATTGCCGTTTCGTCGGCGTTTTCAAGGCTGCGACTCATCTCGAATTTTTGCTTGTCGTTCACGCAAACTACAAAATTTTCACCGCCGTTTTCGCACGATTTTCC
>CAVABL010000048.1:0-8273 GCA_963586735.1 Firmicutes bacterium TM09-10 | reverse complement strand
GTTAATCGACGATCTTCTTGTCTTTCATTGTCACACGGATTGTAGTTTCATAGCTTCAACTTTTTATATACTTCATATCCAACAAAGGCGTTTCGTGCAACACATATCTTTCCACACGCATGCTCAAACCATACTTGTCGCGAAGACTCACTATCTGCAGCATAATGTTTGAAGCGTGATGTGCGTCGATTGCACTCTGATTTTCCCACTTGTCAATCAACAAAACGGTTTCATCGTCATTTGCGGAAAAGAAATAATCATATCCGAGATTGCCGCTTTCATTCCTGATTTTTTCAAGAATACCACTGTTTTTCATGTCTTCGGCAAAGCGTTTTGCATTGCCGTTTTCGCCTTTGTAATAGATGTTTATGCTTATCATTTTACCCTCGTTGCAAATCGAAAATCATTCGTTCGATTCAATCTCAGTCGTTTCAAGAGCCGTTGCGATTTCACTGTCATCGACTTTTTCGTTTTTGACTGTCTCGTTATGCCCCGTGTCGATTTCGACTATGTCGTTTTGCGTGCCGTCGTTTTCGCTCTCATCGTTTTGCGCAGTGTCGTTTTCGCTCAATTTGCGAGCCTCAATTTCGGCAACCATCTCATCCATTTTCTTTTCGTTGAGGAAGAATTTCTTTTTGTAGATTATAAGCGCAACCGCCATAAACACCATAGGAATCAAGCAAGTACAAACGAGCAGAATTTTGATGCTGTCGGGACTGTTTGTCTGAACGTCGGCAATGACCATATCGCGCGTTTCGTCGCTGAGATTTCTGTCGATTGCGGTGAGTCGATTCGTGTAAGTCAACACGCCTGCGATTATGTAAACGAGCGACACGAGACCTTGCATGAGCGCAGAACCCATCTTGGCAGTGAACGGTCGAAGTGCAAAAATCAATCCCTCGTCACGTCTGCCCGTCTTGTACTCGTTGTATTCGACGGTGTTTGCCATGTTGATGACCATGATCATATAGAATCCTCCGCCCCAACCTGCGATCGTGTATGCGAGGAAGGTCAACAAAAAGCGAAGCGTAAACGTCATGCCGAGCACTTCAAAAAGCACGATTTTTGGCACTGTCAAACCGAGAATCATCATAAGAGCGTATCCGATTATGATTGCAAGTCCGCACGAATATAGCAATTTGTCGCGTCCGTACTTCTTTGCAAGCATAGGATAAAAGAGCGTGAACACAACCGACACGACGGAATATCCCAAACCGAACACCATCCACAACGTGCCGTTGTAAGCGTTGTCAAAGTAAATATACATCATGCCGAGACCGCCACCGACGACGTTCGTGCCGATGTTGAAGAGCAACATGACGAGCGCGCTCCACATAAGTTGATCGTTTTTGAAGAGGACTTTGAACATGTCCTTGATCTTCATGGGCGGAGTTTTCATCAAATTTTGAGGCAAGGGCTTTTCCTTTACGCCGAAAATCGTGAACATCTGGAAACCGCACATCAACACAACCGCCACGATAGACATAATGCTGAACGCCGCCGTTGCACTCCCGCCGATGGGAGAATCGCCCATTGCAAACGTCGGGATGACAAGTCCCGCAAGGCCACCGCCGATGCCGACGGAAATTTGCGTAACAGTCATAAGTTTGTCTCTGTCGTGAGCGTTTGATGTGAGAGTGGGCATCATTCCCCAATAAGATATGTCGTTCATCGTGAACGTGATGCTGAAAAGGAAGTACATAGCAGCAAGAAGCCCGATGAATCCCCATCCCTGCACGGGCACATTGAACAGCGTGACAATAACGCCTGCCGTCGTGACTGCGCCGATGAGTTGCCACGGTTTGTACTTGCCCCACTTGGTGCGCGTGTTTTCGACTATACCGCCCATAACGGGATCGTTGAGAGCGTCAAAAATTCTCGCCGCAACGATGATAAACGTGATTGCCGTGAATTGCGCCGTGTTCAGACTTTTTGTGAACACACAAAACGACAAAAGATATCCGTTGAAAAAGTTGTAAAGAAAATCTCTTCCGAGCGTGCCCAAAGCGTACATGAACAAATTTCTGTTGGACAGTTTTTCGCCGATTTGCACGGGAGTTTGCTGTACGACCGTCTCGTACGATTCGGCACCGATGTTGTTGTCCTGTTTCATAATAGTCCCCTTTTTAATGATATAATTTATTGTAACAAATCGAAAAAACCATTTCAATAGCAAATTCAAAATAAACTGAACAAATAAAAAACAAACACAAAAAATAAACAAACTCCAATCAATGTCTCGTTATTGTGAAAAATCTCAATTTTTAGCAAAAAAACAACACTTTTTTTCGTGAAAATGTCTGAGCATATTTACATTTTTTCGTCGTCGTGCTAATATAATTTTAAGGGAAAACCCCAAAAAAAATTCTGTGAGGACAAAACATGGCAAAACGTAAAAGCGATTATTTCGGACTCGGTTATATCGTAAGTCTTATTCTTGCAATCATCCCGGTCACATCCTGGATTCTCGGCGCGATCACAAGATTTTCCGAAGGCAAAATCGTTGCGGGACTTCTCCGCTTGATTTTTGGTTTCAATATCGTGTGGATTGTGGACATCGTGATGATGATTGTCAAAAAGTCAATCTGGCGTCTTCTCAACTGCTGATATGACGATTGAATTTGAAAACAAAGTTTATCGAGACAAAAAGCAAGCCCTTGTCGAGCTTGCTTTTTCCCATTTTCCGTTGACGCTCAAAATCGACGGCAACGAGGTGACTTTTGATTGGTTCAGCGAACTTGAAAAATATATTCTGAATCACTGAATCAAGACTTTAACCAATGAAAACACCCTCATAAAAGCAAGAATGCGTTTTGTGAAGGGTGTTTTTTATTGACATAATGCATCTCAATTTCCCCAACTAAAATGCGCTATTGAGATGAGAAACGCGAAAGGCACGACTTGAATCGAAACCCAAAGTACATAAGCGTACGTGATTTCGAGGCAAGCCGTGCCTGACAAAGTTGTTCGCTCAATAGCGCATTTTAGTTGGGAAAACGAGTACGAGATGTATATGTAGTATGCAACAGCTCATGCGCCAAATGGCTGTTCGGTTCTCCCAAAAATTCGTCGTAAAGTTCGATGATTTGTTCGTTTTTGTGGGAAACGCGGATGGTTTTACTTTCATCTTCACGATAAAGAGCGGCGGCACGTTTTGCACGGAAAGTATCAAGAATGTCGTCGTCCTCGTTGGGAAGAAAACACGGTTTGACATAAGGTTGCCCACCACCTGCAACGCAACCGCCCGGGCATCCCATAATTTCGATGAATTGATAGGGACTTGTGCCCTCTCTAATTTGGTCGAGAAGGACTTTTGCATTTTTCATGCCGGACGCGACCGCAACTTTGACTTCCATTCCGCCAAGCATGTAGGTTGCCTCTTTGATGCCTTGCAAACCGCGCACTTCCTGAAGTTCGACGTGTTCGAGTTCCTGACCGTTAAGCGCGAAAGCGGCTGTGCGAAGCGCGGCTTCCATAACGCCGCCCGTTGCGCCGAAAATGACGCTCGCGCCCGTGTATTCGCCGACGATGTCGTTGTCAAAATCCTCATCGGGAAGTTTTGCAAAACGGATGCCAGAGCGTTTGATGAGTTTTGCAAGTTCTCTCGTGGTGAGCACAGCGTCCACATCTTTAAGACCGTTGACGGAGAGTTCCTTTCTGTCCTTTTCAAACTTCTTAGCCGTGCACGGCATGACGGACACGACAAACATATCTTCGGGTTTGATGCCGTTGCGTTCGGCATAATACGTTTTGAGGATTGCTCCAAACATTTCGTGAGGCGATTTGCATGATGAAAGATGATTGAGCAAATCTCCGTAATAATACTCCGCATAATTGATCCAACCGGGCGAGCACGACGTGATCATCGGCAACACTCCACCCTCTTTTACGCGAGCGAGCAGTTCGTTTGCCTCCTCCATAATCGTAAGATCCGCACCGAAGTTGGTGTCGAACACCTTTTTGAAACCGAGCCTGCGAAGCGCGGCAACCATTTTGCCGGTGACGAGCGTGCCGATTGGCATATCGAATTCTTCACCGAGCGCCGCACGCACTGCGGGAGCTGTTTGCACGACGACGTATTTGCCTTTTTTGAACGCCTCGTCAACCTTGTCGATTTCGCTCACTTCCATAAGCGCGCCCGTTGGACAAACGCTGACGCATTGTCCGCACAAAATACATGGGGCATTTGCAAAACTTCTGTTTTGAGCAGGCGCAACGATTGTTTTGAAACCTCTCTTTTCGAATCCGAGAACGGAAAGTCCGTGAGCGTTTTTGCATCTTTCGATACATCTTCCGCAAAGCACGCACTTTGAGGTGTCTCTCTTGATTGACGGAGTCAGATTGTCAATCGTGACAGGGGTCTTTTCGCCATCATAGAGTCCTTCTCTAGCACCTGTGAGCACTGCGACATGCAAAAGTTCGCAATTGCCGTTTTTGTCGCACTCCTGGCAGTTTCTGTTGTGGTTTGAAAGCAATAGTTCAACGGAGGAACGTCTTGCCTGCACCGCCTTCGGTGAGGAAATCGTGATTTCCATACCTTCTGCGACTGGATAAACGCACGACGCCACGAGACCTCTTGCGCCGGTCGCTTCAACGAGGCAGACGCGACACGAACCTCTCGAACATTCGCCGTGATTGTAGGCGCAAAGCGACGGAATTTCATATCCGCACGCTTTTGCGGCTTCAAGTATAGTCAAGCCCTGTTCAACCTGATAGGGCACGCCTTCTATTTTTATATTGATTTTCGCCATAGTCCTCTCTCCTTATTTCTTCTCGATTGCCTTGATGCGACAAGACGACATACACATACCGCACTTGATGCACTTGTCCGCGACGATTTCTCTTGACGGAAGTTTGTGGCCGGGCGCAACGTAGTTGGTTGAATGGATGGCACCGACGGGGCAATTTCTCTCGCAAAGACCGCATCCGACACACTTGTCCGCAATGACGGTGTAACTCATGAGGCTCTTGCACACGTGAGCAGGACATTGTTTGTCAACGATGTGTACTATGTATTCGTCCTTGAAATGCGCAAGCGTCGAAAGAATCGGGTTCGGAGCAGTTTGCCCAAGTGCGCACAGAGAGTCGTTTTTGATGTTCGATGCAAGATCCATGAGTTTGTCGAGATCTTCCATCGTCGCTTTGCCCTTCGTGATTTTGGTGAGAAGTTCGAGCATTCTCTTCGTGCCGATTCGGCATGGTGAGCATTTGCCGCAGGATTCGTCGCAGATGAATTCCATATAGAATTTTGCAACGTCCACCATGCAGTTGTCCTCGTCCATGACGATTGCGCCACCTGAGCCCATCATTGAGCCTTTTGCGATGAGGTTGTCAAAGTCGATGAGAGCGTCAAGATCGTCCGCTGTCAAGCATCCGCCCGACGGACCGCCCGTCTGAATTGCTTTGAATTTCTTTCCGTTCGGAATTCCGCCGCCGATGTCGTAAATGAGTTCGCGCAAAGTCGTTCCCATGGGCACTTCGACAAGCCCGACATTGTTGACCTTTCCGCCGAGCGCAAAGACCTTCGTGCCTTTTGACTTTTCCGTGCCGAAACGAGTGAATTGTTCATAACCCTCTCTCATAATGTAAGGAACGCAAGCGAGTGTTTCGACGTTGTTGACGATTGTCGGCGAATCCCAAAGCCCCTTGACCGCCGGGAACGGAGGACGAGGACGAGGCATACCCCTCTTGCCCTCTATCGAGTTGAGAAGAGCGGTTTCTTCACCGCAAACGAACGCACCCGCGCCAAGACGAATATGCACTCTGAACGAGAAATTCGTGCCGAGTATATTGTCGCCGAGCAAACCGATTTCCTCTGCTTGCTTGATGGCGATGCGAAGTCTGTGCACTGCAATGGGATATTCAGCGCGAACGTAGAAATAACCGTTTTGTGCGCCTATTGCATAACCTGCGATCATCATACCTTCGATGACGGCAAGGGGATTGCCTTCCAAAATGGAACGATCCATAAATGCGCCGGGATCGCCTTCGTCACCGTTACAGACAACGTACTTTTCACCGTTGGGTTGAGCGTATGCAAACTGCCACTTTCTGCCCGTCGGGAATCCGCCGCCGCCTCTTCCGCGCAAGCCTGATGCCAGAATTTCGTTGATGACCTCCTGTCTGTCCATTTGAAGTGCCCTTTCAAGACCTTTGAATGCGCCTGCTCCGAGAGCCTCTTCTATCTTTTCGGGATTGATGCTTCCACAACCGTGCAACGCAATTCGCACCTGCTTTTTGTAGAACGTTATATCGTCTTGTTTTGAGATTTTCTCTTTCGTGACGGGATCTACGTAAAGGAGTCTTTCAACCACTTCGCCGTTTTCAAGATCCTTTTCGACGATTTCTCTCACGTCGTCGATTTTGACCATTCTGTAAAGAGTGTCTTCGGGATATATCTTGACGAACGGACCTTGCGAACAGAATCCGAAACATCCGACTTGATTGACAGTGACTTTGTCGTGCAAACCTCTCTCGTTGACGAGTTTGATAAATTCCTCTCTTATCTCATCCGAATGTGAGGACAAGCATCCCGTGCCGCCGCAAAGCACGACGTGACGTTTGCCGTCGCTTCCCGTAAATTTTGCGTCAAGACAAGAAGAACAATCTTGACACGTTTTGTCCAAATCAGCAAAATTCCTTATCATAATCAATTCTCCTTCGCCATGTAAGCGTCAACAATACTGGGGACGGCATTCACGGACACTTTCGGATAAACCTGTCCGTTGATTGAAACGGCAGGTGCGATGCCGCATGCACCGATGCAACGCAATGCGTCAATTGTAAACAGACCGTCTTTGGTGGTTTCACCGGGCTTGATTCCAAGCACTTCGCAGAATTTGTCAATCACCTGTTGGGCGCCTTTGACATAGCATGCCGTGCCAAGACAACAACCTATGACGTACTTTCCCTTCGGAGTCAATGAGAAGAATGAATAGAAAGTCACGACGCCGTAAATTTCGGCAACCGATATTCCCGTCCTCTCGGAAACGATTTCCTGAACTTCAAGCGGAATATATCCGTATTCTTTTTGAATGTCGCTCAAAATCATCATGAGAGGTGTGTTCTCGCCGACGTATCTGTCGCATATCGCATTGATTTGCGCCACCGCCGCTTCGCTTAAATGAGCCATGATAAGCCTCCTTTGTGTTGAATAATGATAACCTCTAAAAGTTTAACATAAAAAAAACACTCATGCAATAGGTGAAATAATATTTATATACTTTTATCGATTAAAAAATCCAAAAAACCAACGACGATTTTAATGCGCGAAATAAAACAGCCTATACATCCACGAATCAAACTTATCCTGTGCCCCAAACCTAAAAAACACCTTTAAATTAACAATAATAATTGCGAAATAGGCAAATAAGACATCCAAACAGATAAATAACAAAAAGCGTTCGTATGAAACAACACACAACTACAGATATCTACGTGATTTTGGAGCGGATGCAAATAATTTTTCAGCGCATAAAGTGCAATCGGAAATGTCTGATTTGAATAAAGAATAAGAGAGAGTCGTTCGAACGACAACTCTAATGTAAGCTATTATTAAGTTGACGGACGGACGGCTCTGCCGCAGTTATTTGCCAAATCAGGCGTTTTCGCCGTATTTCAATGGCATGCGAAGCTTATGCTTTGCCCTCTCATTCATCCTCTCAATGCGTTGTCTGACATCGTCGGGGATTTGTTCGCCACGAAGATATTTGTCAACATCGGCGTATTTGATGCCGGTTTCCTGCTCGTCGGTCTGTCCTTGATAAAGTCCGGCGGAAGGCGCTTTGGAGATGATTGTCGATGGAGCGTTCAACGCTCTCAGATGTTCATAAATCTCACCGACGGTCAAGTCTGCAATAGGATTGAAATCGTGTGCGCCGTCACCCCATTTTGTGAAATATCCGAGGGTTGCCTCATCCAGATTACCGGTGCCTGCAACAAGATAGCCTCTCGCCTGACCGAGTGCATAGAGAGTTGTCATGCGCAAACGAGGATTGATGTTGACATTTGCCATTTTAAGATTCGCCTCACCGACATTGTCCTTTTCGAGTTGCTCACCGAAAGCTGTAAGGAGAGCCTCTTTCGTTTTTGTGAGGTCGATCTCGATTTGTTCGATGCCGAAATGCTTGCCCGCTCTCAAAGCGTCGTCGCGATCACTGCCGTAATTTTGCGAAGATTGACAAGGCATTATGACGCCGAGCACGTTGTCTGTGGCAAGTTTGCAAAGCGCGCCGACAAGCGTGCAATCTTTGCCACCGCTGTTGCCGTAAATG
>CAVABL010000047.1:0-8531 GCA_963586735.1 Firmicutes bacterium TM09-10 | reverse complement strand
GCTTTGCGTGCAATATCACCGCGTCAAAAAGCACGATATTTGTTTTGACGACGATTCATCAAATGATGAATCTACGCAAATTTCTCTCTTTGAGAGTTGTGCTCAAATGTTGTTCGACGTACGCTTTGTCGATGTTGATTTCCTTCGTTACGTTGTCGTCCGCCTCGTAAAGCACGTCTTTGAGGAGAGATTCGAGCACGGCGTGTAAACGTCGAGCACCGAGATTTTCACTGTTTTCGTTCTCTTCAAACGCTACTCTTGCAATCTCTTCAATTGCCTCGTTCGTGAAGTTGAGCGACACGCCGTCAACGCCGAGAAGTTCCTTGTACTGTTTGAGCACGGCGTTGTCGGTTTCGGTGAGGATCTTGACGAAATCGTCTTTGGTGAGATTGTCAAGTTCAACGCGGATGGGGAATCTGCCTTGAAGTTCGGGAATGAGATCTTCCATGCGCGAAATGTGGAATGCGCCTGCCGCGATAAACAATATAAAATCGGTGCGGATCGAGCCGTACTTGGTTTGCACGGTGCTTCCCTCAACGATTGGCAGAATGTCTCTTTGAACGCCCTCGCGCGACACGTCGTGACCGCTTTGTTGTCCCGAATCGTTTGCGGCGATTTTGTCGATTTCGTCAAGGAAAACGACGCCGTCCTGCTCCGCTCTTTGCAAAGCCTCTTGTGTGATTGCGTCCTGATCCACCATCTTTTCCGCTTCCTGATTGACGATGAAATCCATTGCTTGCTTGACGGTAAGTTTTCTCTTTTTAACGGGCATTTTGCCCATCATACCGCCAAAAATACTGCCGAGATCGATCTCATTGCCGGGAGCGTTGCCGGGTTGAAGTTGAATAGGCTTCGGTTGTTGACGGATTTCCATTTCGATTGTTATTCCGTCAAGATGTCCCGCGCGGATCTCCTGCAAAAGTTCCTCTTTGAGTTGAGCGTCGCTCTTGTCGGTTGCGCCTGCTGCGTTTTTGCGCACGGGCAACAGAATATCGCAAAGTTTGTTTTCTGCAATTTCGGTTGCTTTGGGCATAACCTCTTTGAATTTTTCGTCTTTGACGAGGCGAATTGAAACCTCGACGAGATCTCTGATTATACTCTCGACGTCACGTCCTACATAGCCGACTTCGGTAAACTTGGTTGCCTCGACTTTGACAAATGGTGCTTTGACGACTTTTGCGAGACGTCTTGCGATTTCGGTTTTGCCAACGCCAGTGGGCCCTTTCATGATAATGTTTTTCGGTGTGATTTCCTCTCTCATTTCCTCAGAGAGTTTGCTCCTTCTGTATCTGTTGCGCAGTGCGATTGCCACGGCGACTTTTGCGTCGTGTTGACCGATGATGTATCTGTCAAGCTCTGCAACTATTTGCTTGGGCGTCAAAACGTTTGAATCCATATTTCACCTCATTAGACAGTTTCGACCGTGATGTGATCGTTTGTGTAAACGCATATCTCGCTTGCGATTTTGAGCGCTTTGTAGGCAATTTCCTTTGCGCTCAAATCGGTTGCGTCGGCAAGAGCGCGAGCGGCAGCCAAAGCGTAGTTTCCGCCGCTTCCGATTGCAACGATGCCGTTTTCGGGTTCGATGACCTCGCCTGTGCCAGATATGACGTAAATGCTCGTTTCGTCAGCGGCAATGAGCAACGCTTCAAGACGTCTGCCTCCCTTGTCGTTTCTCCAAAGTTCAGCAAGTTCAACCGCAGCACGCATAAGATTTCCGCTGTATTTTTGAAGCATAGCTTCAAATTTTTCACTGAGTGCAAAAGCATCGGCAACCGAGCCTGCAAAACCGACGACGACTTTGTCGTTGTAGATGCGTTTGACCTTGACCGCATTGCCCTTCATGATGACGTTTTCGCCCATTGTAACCTGACCGTCGCCCGCAACTGCAGTCTGCCCGTTGCGACGCACGGCGCATATAGTAGTTCCACGAAATTCAACCATAGATGTATACCTCCATTGTGGATAGCTGATTTTTTTGCTGTATTCTGTTCCGCACAAACGTCACTCACCGATACGCGCAAAAATATGCGTCAAGTCATCTCAAAGAGATGAGTGCCGCGTTTTTTTCATCGGCGCAATAGCGTTTCATTGCTTCAATCGACCTGTCGTTGTACGCCTGTTTTCTCTTTGCCTTGTCTCTTATGCCTTCGATTGACGGCAGAATGCCGAAGTTTGCATTCATGGGTTTGAAATCGAGAGCGCACGTTGACACATATTCACACAGCGCACCGACAATCGTCACATTGCTCGGAACGATATATTCGTTGCCTCGAAGTTCGCATGCAAGTGCTTGCGCCGCAATCATACCGCTCATTATGCTTTCGACATACCCCTCAACGCCGGACAATTGCCCTGCGATGTAGAGTTGTCTGTCGCCCTTGACTCTAAACGTCTTTTCAAGCACTCCCGGCGCGTTGATATAGGTGTTTCTGTGCATCACGCCGTATCTGACGAATTCAGCGTGTTCGAGCGCTGGAATGAGCGAAAACACTCTCTTTTGCTCACCATAGGTGAGATTCGTCTGAAATCCCACGAGATTGTAGCAATCTCCTGCAATATTTTCCTTGCGCAATTGCACCACGGCGTACGCTTTTTCACCCGTTTTCGGATTGCGAAGTCCAATTGGTTTCAAGGGACCGAATCTTATGGTGTCGCTGCCTCTTTTCGCCATTTCCTCAATGGGCATGCACCCGTCAAAGAGTTCACTCTTTTCAAAGTCGTGAAGCACGACCGTTTTTGCGTTGACGAGTTCGGCATAAAACCGTTCGTACTCGTCCTTTTGTATGGGCAGATTGAGATAATCCTCGCCACCCTTGCCGTATCTTCCGCCAAAATAGGCTTTTTGCATGTCTATACTGTCAAATTCCACGATAGGCGCGATTGCATCGTAGAAAAACAGTCTGTCTTTGCCGGTAAGTTTTCCCACCTCGTCCGCAAGAGCGTCGCTCGTGAGAGGACCGCTTGCCACGATTGTCGGCAAGTCCTCGGCAAGAGACGTCACTTCCTCTCTGACGAGAGTGAAATCGGCATACGCCGCAAGGCGACTTTCCACCGCCTTTGAGAATTTTTCTCTGTCAACGGACAGCGCGCTTCCGCTCGGCACAGAACATTCTCTTGCAATGGACAAAAGTTCGCATCCGAGCATATCGAGTTCCTCTTTCAAAAGTCCCGACGCAGTGCAAGGTTCTGTGGATTTGAGCGAGTTTGAGCAAACGAGTTCGGCAAGCGAATCGCCCTTGTGTGCGCCCGTTGTTTTGACGGGACGCATCTCGTACATTTTGACGGTAAAACCTCTTTTGAGAAGTTGCAACGCGCTTTCGCACCCTGCAAGTCCACCGCCTATGATTTTCACAATCTGTTTGCTCATTCCAATTTGTTTTCGTATTTCGGGTGCGGGCATCTCCCCAACTCAACTGCACGCTTTGAGTGCAACTGCCTTCCGTGCAGTTGTTCGTTCAATAGCGACGCGATGTCAATTGTTTTCGTCTTTGATAAGCTCTCTATGCTTGCACCCATGATTCGTGCAAACATAATAGGTCTTCTCGTCACGCTTGACGACTTTCATCGTCGAGCCGCAATCGGGGCAGAAATACGGTGCGGGAACATCCCAACTGATGAAGTCGCATTTGGGATAATTCGTGCATCCGTAAAACGTTTTGCCTGCTTTCGATGTGCGTTTGCTCACGTCGCCGCCGCACTTGGGGCATTTGCCCACAATCTCGACGATACGCTTGATGTTCTTGCATTTCGGATAATTGGGGCACGCGAGGAACGGACCGTATTTGCCGTTGCGCACGACCATTTTCGCACCGCACTTTTCGCAAACGACGTCGCTTTCTTCATCGGGAAGATAACTTCCGCCGTTCTGTTTTGCGGCTCTTTCGACAAACTTCATAAGGCGAGGATAGAACGCTCCAATGAGTTGTTGCCACTGTTGGTCGCCGTCGGCAACCTTGTCCAACGCGCCTTCGAGACGAGCGGTAAAATTGAGGTTCATTATATCGGGGAAGTTTTTCTCCATATAATCGCATACCGCCTCGCCAAGTGGCGTGGGAGCAATGGATTTTTGTTGTTTTTCGGTGTATTCGCGCTTTGCGATGACTGAAATAATGCTTGCATACGTGCTCGGACGACCGATTCCGTTTTCTTCAAGCGCCTTGACGAGCGTTGCATCGTTGTATCTCGCCGGCGGTTTAGTGAATTTTTGTTCGCAACCGACATCGTCGAGATTGAGATGTTCACCCTCGTTGAGATCGGGCATTGTGTCGAGTTCCTTGTCATCGTCGTTTTCCTCGACTGTTTGCGAGTACACAGCGGTGAAACCCTTGAACTTCACGCTCTTGCCCTTGACGACGAAACCGAGTTTGTCTTTTCCTCCGTCCGCAAGGATATGAACTCTCATAGTGTTGTAAAGCGCAGGAGTCATTTGTGACGCCATAAAGCGTTCGTACACGAGTTTGTAGAGCCTATATGCGTCCCTATCCATCTTGCCCTCGAGGGATTTGGGTGTGCGATTGAGGTCGATTGGCCTTATTGCCTCGTGAGCGTCCTGTGCGTTGTCGCTGGTCTTGTAAACGTTCTGCACTTTGGGTGCGTACTCCGCGCCATAATTTTTTGCAATGAACGCCAAAGCGATTTTTGCAAAATCGGGTGAAATGCGCACGCTGTCCGTACGGATATACGTGATGAGCGCGTGTTGTCCCTCGCCCTCGATGTTCACACCTTCGTAAAGTTGTTGGGCAACTCTCGAAGTGCGTTCGGCGGTCATGTTGAGTTTGTGGCTCGCCTCCTGTTGCATGGTTGACGTCGTGAACGGCGGAGCGGGTTTTGATGACGAAAAGCTCTTTTTCACCTCGTCGACGCGATAGTCACACTTCTTCATAAGGTCGCAAATCGCATACGCTTCGTCCGCACAACAAGGCTTTATCTTCTCGCCGTTTTTGTCGTTGAGCGAAGCGACGAAAAGGTTTGCTTTGGTCTTTTTTGCGCCGTCTTTGAGGAGCATTGCATTGATCGTCCAATACTCTTCGGGTTGGAAATTCCTTATTTCTTTTTCTCTGTCCACAATCATCTTGAGGGCTGCCGATTGCACACGACCTGCAGAAAGACCGGGTTTGAGTTTTCTTGAAAGTATGGGCGAAATTTTGTAACCGACAAGTCTGTCAAGCACACGCCTTGCCTGCTGCGAATTGACAAGATCCATGTTAATCTCGCGTGGATTTTCCATTGCGACGCGCACTGCTTTCGGTGAAATTTCGTTGAATTCGATACGCACTTTGTCACCTTGAACGCCGAGCGTGTTTTTCAAGTGCCACGATATTGCCTCTCCCTCGCGATCGGGGTCGGTTGCGAGATAAACTTTGTCGTACTTTTTGACGGCTTGCGAGAGTTGTTTGATTGTTGCTTCCTTGTCCGGCGTAACGATATATTGCGGTTTGAATCCGTTGTCAACGTCGATCCCCAAAGAGCGAGTCGGCAAATCGCACACGTGCCCCTTGGACGCAAGCACCGCAGCTTCGTTGCCCAAATACTTTTGAATGGTCTTTGCCTTGTGCGGTGACTCAACGATAATGAGTTGTTTCATTCTATCTCCTGATTTCAGTTTTGATTTCGGTTATATGTTTTGCGCTGTATTGTTGCATCGCAACGATTTCTCACGAAAGGTCGTAATAATTTCCTGCGCTTTTCGTTACGATTCCGTCGATTTCAAGGTTGAACAACACGTTCGTGAGGTCTGCAACGTTCAGTCCGGTGTCAGCCAAAAGTTCCTCAAAATGTTTTTCGCCGTCGTGCAAGGCGTCAACGATTTGACTTTCTACAATGTCGAGTTGCACGGGCTCTTTTTTGACGACATCCCTTTGAACGTGCAAGGCGTCAAGCACATCCTCGGGCGAGATTGCCAACGCATGTGGCATTTCACGCAACAAGTCGTTGCCACCGCCGTTTTCCTCGTCGTAGATGTTGCCCGGGGTGACGAATATCTCTCTGCCCTGCTCGATTGCAAGCCTCATCGTGATGAGCGAACCACTCTTTTTTGCCGCTTGCGGAAGGAACACCGCCTCTGCGATACCGCTCACGATGCGATTGCGGTCGGGGAAATGATATTGCAATGGTCTCGTCCCGAGCGGATATTCGCTTATCGCAACACCTCCACACGCAAGCACGCTGTCAAGCAAACCTCTGTGCTCGGCCGGATAAATGACGTCAAGTCCGCTTGCAAACACGGCAATCGTGGGCGAAGAGTTATCAACGCATGCCTTGTGCGCTATGCTGTCCACACCCCTTGCAAATCCCGATGCTATGCACAGTCCTGCTTTTGCGAATTCTCTTGAAAACTCCTCTGCGACTTTTGCGCCGTATCTCGTCGGACGGCGAGTGCCGACGACCGATACTATGCGCATTTTCAACGCGTCGACGTTTCCCTTTGCAAACAATACGACGGGGCTGTCAAAGATTTCGTTGAGTGAATCGGGATATTCCTCGTCGAGATAAGTTATCCAATGGATGTTCCTCTTTTGCAAATTTTCAAGAATACCATCGATATTTTTGAGTTTTTCAAAAAATTCTTTGGTGTTTTCTCCAAGAATTTTTTGCACGATACCCCTTGCAAACTCCTCTCTCAACTCGCTCAAATCGTCAAATTCTTCAAGCAAAGTCGTTTTCTTTTTGAGAGAAAGTTCGTCTACGCAAGCAAGTGCGACGAGAATTTTCGAGTTGTCGTCAAATCTGTCCATCAGCTGTACTTCCTGTCAAGTCCTCTGTACTGGATTGCTTCGGCAATGTGTGCAGGCAGAATATTTTCACTACCCTCGATGTCTGCGATGGTGCGTGCGACTTTGAGAATTCTGGTCGTGCCTCTTGCGCTCAGATTGAGTTTGTCAAACGCTTTTTTGAGCAATCTCTCGCAATTGTCGTCAATCTGGCAATATTTTGCGAGTTCTCTCGAACCCATTTCGGCGTTCGTGGCAATGCCGTCCTTTTCAAACCTCGCTCTTTGAAGAGCGCGCACTCTGTTGATACGCTTTTTGATTTCCGCCGACGATTCGCCGTTCTGTTTGGTGCGCAGTTCGTCATAGGTGATATTATCGACTTCGATTTGCAAGTCTATTCTGTCCATGAGCGGTCCGCTGAGCTTCGACACGTAGTTGTGAATTTGCGACGGCGTGCAACGGCAAATCTGATTTTTTGAGCCGTAGTTTCCGCACGGACACGGATTCATCGACGCAATAAGCATAAAATTTGCGGGATATTCGGTCGTTTGCTGAACTCTTGCCACCGTGACTTTTCTGTCCTCGAGAGGTTGACGCAGAGTTTCGAGCGCACGACGAGTGTATTCGGGCATCTCGTCAAGAAACAAAACGCCGTGGTTTGCAAGACTGACTTCACCCGGTTTTGCCTTTGCGCCGCCACCGACGAGTGCGGGAACGGTGGTCGTGTGGTGCGGCGTTCTGAACGGTCTCGTCGTGACGATTCCGACGTCGCTGTCAAGTATGCCTGCAACCGAGTGAACCTTCGTCACCTCGATTGCCTCTTCAAAAGTCATTTCGGGCATAATGGTGGGCACGCACTTTGCAAGCATTGTTTTTCCTGCGCCGGGAGGGCCTATCATGAGAACGTTGTGACCGCCTGCAACGGCAATTTCCATTGCTCTTTTTGCGATGCTCTGCCCCTTCACGTCGGCAAAATCAACGCCGTAGCCGTGATTGACGCACGCCGATTCATATGTTGAGGACGGCACTTTGTCAAAAACGACGCCCGAAAGCATTTCAACCACTTCACGCAGATTTTGAAGCGCGTATACGTCGATTCCTTCAATGAAACTTGCCTCTCTTGCATTTGACGCCGGAATTATAAACTTGCGATGCCCGTCCTGCATTGCCGAGATGAGCAAAGGCATGATTCCGTTTATGTGCCTCAACTCGCCGTTGAGCGACAATTCTCCGATGATGACATATTGCTTGTAGGTTTTGTTTTCAAGTTGCCCCGTTGCCGCCATGATGCCGATTGCAACTGCAAGGTCGAAAAACGGACCTTCCTTTTTCGTGTCGGCAGGAGCAAGGTTGACAATGATGCGCTTTGCCGGATATTGAAATCCGCTGTTTTTCACCGCAGAGCGCACTCTTTCTTTGCTCTCCTTCGTGGCAGTGGACGCAAGACCGACCATGTCGTAGCCGGGTAAGCCGCTGTTTATGTCGACTTCAACATCAACGGCATATCCGCTCAAGCCGTCAAGAGCATAACTCAAAATTTTTGCAAGCATAATCTTCCCCTATATACTTATTAGTTTTTTCATTTTATCACATCAAACCTTAAAACGCAATACAATTTGCCCCTTGAAAAATCGCAAAGCGCATATGTAAAAACAATCCGTCGGGTTAGATTCCGTAAAAAAAATATTTTGTGTGTTTTTTGGTTAAAAAACGATTAAACGGCAAAACAGCAGCGTTTTACAGAGTAAAAATTAAATTTTTCTAAAAAGAATTGTCTTAAAACGCATGAAAAAACGTCAACCTTTTTTCAATTCTCGT
>CAVABL010000046.1:0-9018 GCA_963586735.1 Firmicutes bacterium TM09-10 | reverse complement strand
ATTCTGCACACTCCCACACGTTTTACGCATTTTTAATGTGTTTTTACGTATTTTCAACGTGTTTTTATGCATTTTTGTGCTTTTTTGCTCACTTTTTTACGCAATTTTGCATATCAACAGCATTTTTCAACGCTCTATGCTTCTTATTTATTGCGCATTTTTCCGTTGTTTTTTGAGAAAAAACGGTAGGAAAATCCCACCGTTTTTCATCTCGCGTATTCAAAATTTGTATTTTTCCACTGCTTGTTTGACAGCGTCAACCATATCGGTTTCTTCCCAACTGAAGCCCTCTTTCCCAAAGTGACCGTAATTGGAAGTCTTGCGATAAATGGGGTTTGCAAGATTCAACTTGTCGATGATTGCCTTCGGACGCAAATCAAACACTTCGCGCACGACTTTTGCAAGCAAATCGTCGTCAATCTCGCCCGTTCCAAACGTATTTACATACACTGAAACGGGGTGCGCCATGCCGATTGCGTACGCAACTTGCAGTTCCGCACGCTTGCAAACGCCTGCCGCAACGAGATTTTTGCAGATGTAGCGCGCCATATACGATGCGCTCCTGTCCACCTTAGTGGGATCTTTTCCGCTGAATGCACCGCCACCGTGGGGACAGAATCCACCATAAGTGTCAACGATGATTTTTCTTCCGGTGACGCCGCTGTCGCCTGCAGGACCGCCGATGACAAATCTTCCCGTTGGGTTGATGTAAATTTTCGTGTCGTCGTCGATATATTCTTGCGGAATAGCCCTTGAAATGACCTTGTCGATGATTTCCTCTTCAAGTTCATCCATGCTTATATCCTCTGAATGCTGGCAACTCACGACAATCGTGTCCACTCTTTCGGGCACGTCGTCGATATACTCAACCGTAACTTGCGCCTTTCCGTCGGGGCGCAACCAAGCGAGTTCACCGCTCTTTCTGACTTCAGTGAGACGTTTTGTGAGAGCGTGCGCAAGCGTTATCGGCAACGGCATAAGCGACTCTGTTTCGTCGCAAGCATATCCGAACATCATGCCCTGATCTCCTGCGCCCGTCTTGTCATAATCGTCCTTGCCGTCGGAGTCGGACGCCTCGTCGACGCCCATTGCGATGTCTGGAGATTGCTCGTCGATAGAACTCAAAACAGCACATGTTTTGTAGTCGAATCCAAGCGAACTGTCGTTGTAACCGACGTCCTTTATGACGCCTCTAACGATTGAGGGAATGTCGCAGTAATGCGTGGTGCTCACTTCGCCGAACACCATGACCATACCCGTCGTTGCGCACACTTCAACGGCGACTCTTGCGGAGTTGTCTTCCGCAAAGATGTCGTCGAGAATTGCGTCTGCGATTTGGTCGCACACCTTGTCGGGATGTCCTTCCGTCACGCTTTCAGATGTAAAAAATCTTTTTTTCATTATTCTTCTTCAATGTCGTCCTCGATGTGTTGATCGAGGATGATGTCGGCAGGTTGCGTTTGATTGACTGCAACCGTCGTAACATTCTTATAGCACTTCATACCGGTGCCGGCAGGGATGAGTTTGCCGATGATGACGTTCTCTTTCAAGCCGAGGAGCGGATCTTTTCTGTTGTTGATTGCGGCATCTGCCAAGACTTTTGCTGTCTCCTGGAAGGATGCTGCCGAGAGGAAAGATTCCGTTGCGAGAGCGGCCTTCGTGATGCCGAGCAACGTACGTTTTGCAGTTGCGGGGACGCCGCCGTTTTCAAGTGCTTTTTCGTTTTCTTCCTCGTATGCGAGCAAGTCGACGAGAGTGCCGGGAAGCATATTCGTGTCGCCTTGGTTTTCAATACGAACCTTGCGGAGCATTTGTCTGACGATGACTTCGACGTGTTTGTCGTTGATCTCGACGCCTGCGGTGCGGTATGCGGATTGAACTTCCTTTGCGATATATTCCTGAACGCCCTTGACGCCCTTTGCGCGAAGCATATCTTGCGGATTGATCGAACCTTTTGTGAGAGGATCGCCTGCGCCGATCGTTTCGCCCTCTGCGACGAGGATATTTGCGTTGTAAGGAATTGCGTAAGATTTCGTTTCGCCCTCGGGGTTTGTGACGGTGATCTCACGACGATCGTCCGAGATGTGAACGATGCCGTTCGTTTCGGTGATGACCGCTTTACCTTTAGGATTGCGAGCTTCGAAAAGTTCTTCAACACGCGGCAAACCTTGAGTGATATCGTCGTCGGTTGCGACGCCGCCCGAGTGGAACGTACGCATCGTGAGCTGTGTGCCAGGCTCGCCGATTGATTGAGCCGCGATGATGCCGACCGCTTCGCCGATCTTGACGGGGTTGCCCGACGCCATATTCTTGCCGTAGCACTTCACGCACACGCCGTTTTTGGACTTACAAGTTAGGATGGAGCGGATGAGCACACCGGGTTGATGGTGCATATCCGAACCGTTCTTTTCCCAGTAAGAAGTGAGTTTCTTGTCGATTTCTTTTGCTTTGTCGCTTGAGATGAGAGTGTCGCCTTCGCAGATGATTTCGCCGGTTTCGGGATCGACGACGTCGCCGATTGTATATCTGCCCGCGATACGATCTCCAAGCGCTTCGATGACGCTCTTTTCATCTCTGATTGCGGTGATGAACGTACCCTTCGTGTCGCCGCAGTCCTGTTCTCTGACGACAACGGAGTGCGAAACGTCAACGAGACGTCTTGTGAGGTAACCGGAGTCAGCCGTCTTCAAAGCGGTGTCCGCAAGACCTTTTCTTCCGCCGTGCGAAGAGATGAAGTATTCCAAAACGGACAAGCCTTCACGGAATGACGAACGGACAGGCAACTCGATCGTACGACCTGACGGGTCTGCCATCAAGCCACGCATACCTGCGAGCTGACGGATTTGTCCCATACTGCCACGCGCACCGGAGTTTGCCATCATCCAAATCGGGTTGAAGTCGTCAAGACCTTTCTTGAGTTCGTTCTCGACCTTGTCTGCCGCGTCTTTCCAGATCTTGATGATCTCTTTGTAACGTCCCTCGTCGGAGAGCACGCCTCTTGCATGGAGTTTTTCGATGCGGACGACTTGTTCTTCCGCCTCGTGAACGATTTGTTTCTTGTCGCCGGGGATATGCATATCGAAGACGGACGCAGTGATTGCGCCGATCGTCGAATACTTGTAGCCGAGCGCTTTGATTCTGTCCAGCATTTCGGCGGTTTCGGTTGCGCCGTGATATTTGAAGCAATTGTCAACGATCATGCTGAGTTGCTTCTTGCCGATGGCCATAGCCTTCTTGCCGAGTGCTTTTTGGATGTTTTCGCGAAGAGCGGTGATCTCACGCAAGCACTCTTTGTTTTTGGTGATATCGAGATCGCCTGCCTCTTTGACAGCCGCCGCGATTTGAGCGATTTGCTCGTTCGTGCCGTTTCTCTTTAATATTGAACGCGCGCGCACGCACGAGTCTTGGTTGACGTCCTCGCTTCTAAACAAATCGACGAGAGCGTGGAATTGATTTTCGTCAACGCATGCATTGATGCCCAAAATACCTTCGACTTCGAGTTGACCTCTGTTTTCGTCAATCGATCTGTCCACAAACTGCAAGTCTTGCGGCAGATTGTCGTTGAAGATGCAACGACCGATCGTGGTATGCAAAAGTTTGTTGTGAACGTATCCGTCCTCGTCCGTCGTTTTGACTCTGATGTAGCAAAGCGATTGGAGGGTGAGATCCTTGTCCTGATACGCCATCATTGCCTCGTCGAAGGAACTGTAATAGTTGCCTTCGCCCTTTGCGCCCGGTTTGACGATCGTCAGATAGTACGAACCGATGACCATATCCTGCGTCGGTGAAACGATAGGTTTACCGTCGGAAAGTTTGAGAATGTTGTTCGTGCAGAGCATCAAAATTCTTGCTTCCGCTTGCGCCTCGATTGAAAGAGGAACGTGAACAGCCATCTGGTCGCCGTCGAAGTCTGCATTGAATGCGCCGCAGGCGAGCGGGTGGAGTTTGATTGCTCTACCCTCGACGAGCACGGGTTCAAACGCCTGAATGCCGAGTCTGTGAAGCGTCGGAGCACGATTGAGGAGGACGGGGTGATCCTTGATGATTTCCTCAAGAATATCCCAAACTTGATTCTTGCCTGTGTCAACGAAGCGTTTTGCGCTCTTGATATTGTGGCAGAGGTTGCGCTCGACCAATTTGTTCATGATGAACGGCTTGAAGAGTTCAAGTGCCATTTCCTTTGGCAAACCGCATTGATAGAGTTTGAGTTCAGGACCGACGACGATAACCGAACGACCGGAATAGTCGACGCGCTTGCCGAGCAGGTTCTGACGGAAACGACCTTGTTTGCCGCGGAGCATACCCGAGAGTGATTTGAGGTCTCTGTTGCCGGGGCCGGAAACGGCTTTGCCTCTGCGGCCGTTGTCGATGAGAGCGTCAACGGCTTCTTGAAGCATACGTTTTTCGTTGCGCACGATGATGTCGGGCGCGCCGAGTTCTTTGAGTTTTTTGAGGCGGTTGTTACGATTGATGACTCTGCGATACAAATCGTTGAGGTCGCTCGTTGCAAATCTACCGCCGTCGAGTTGAATCATCGGACGAAGTTCGGGAGGAAGCACCGGGAGCACATCGAGCACCATCCATTCTGGCTTGTTGCCTGATTGACGGAATGCCTCGACGATTTCAAGGCGTTTGACCGCCTTCATGCGCTTTTGACCGACGGACGTATTGATGATTTCTTTGAGGGTTGCGCTTTCTTTTTCGAGGTCGACTTCCATGAGAAGTTCTTTCACTGCCTCTGCGCCCATGCCCACTTTGAAATCTTTTGCATCGTATCTTTCAAGAATTTCTCTGTATTCCTTGTCGCTGATGACTTGTTTCTTGTGGAGTTCGCCAACTTTGCCCGGATCGAGAACGATGAAGGAGACAAAGTAAACGACTTGTTCGAGTTCCTTCGGCGAAACGTCGAGAAGAATACTGATTCTCGAAGGCACGCCTCTGAGATACCAAATGTGAGTGACGGGGCAAGCCAGTTCGATATGTCCCATTCTCTCACGACGGACTTTTGATTTTGTGACTTCGACGCCGCACTTTTCGCAGATGACGCCTTTATAGCGGATTCTCTTATATCTTCCGCAGTGGCATTCCCAGTCACGCGTAGGCCCAAAGATCTTTTCGCAGAAAAGGCCGTCTTTTTCGGGTTTTTGAGTGCGGTAGTTTATGGTTTCGGGTTTCGTAACTTCGCCGTGTGACCATTCTCTGATCTTTTCGGGAGAAGCGATACCGATTTGAATTGCATCGAAATTGCTGAGTTCGTACATATTGTCGCCTCCTATTACTCTTCGTCGGAGTTCGTTCCGAAGATGTCGCTCATATCGGGAGTGCCTTCGGTGAGTGCGCTGAAGATGCTTTCGTCGTCATCGTCGGTGTCAAACAGGCTCGTATCCGTGTCGCTCTTGCTTTCGCCGAGATCGCCGAATATGCTGTTGTCGCCGAGAATATCGATCTCTTTGAGTTCCTCGTGCTTCTTGCCGACGGGCGTGTCAAAGTCGATATCCTCGTCGTATTCGCGGAGTTTGACCTCGTCGTTGTCCTCGGTGAGCACCTTGACGTCGAGAGCGAGTGATTGAAGTTCCTTGACCAACACCTTGAACGATTCGGGGATGCCGGGTTCTGAAACGTTGCTGCCCTTGACGATTGACTCATACGTCTTGACACGTCCGACGACGTCGTCCGACTTGACAGTCAAAATCTCTTGCAAGACGTTTGCCGCGCCGTACGCTTCCAACGCCCAGACTTCCATTTCGCCGAAACGTTGTCCGCCGAATTGCGCCTTGCCGCCAAGCGGTTGTTGAGTGATGACGCTGTACGGGCCGGTGCTTCTTGCGTGAATCTTGTCGTCGACGAGGTGATGCAGTTTGAGGTAGTACATATATCCGACTGTCGCGCGGTTTTCAAACGGCTCGCCCGTTCTTCCGTCGTAGAGTTGGATTTTGCCGTCCACTTCGCCGTCCTCGTTTACGAGTCCGCATTGCTGGAAGAGTTGTTTTATATCCTGCTCGTTTGCGCCGTCGAACACGGGGGTTGCGACTTTCCAATCGAGCATGTGTGCGATGAGTCCGAGGTGAACTTCGAGAACTTGTCCGATGTTCATACGGCTAGGAACGCCGAGCGGGTTGAGCACGATTTGAAGAGGCGTGCCGTCCGCCATGAAAGGCATATCCTCTTTGGGAAGCACTCTTGACACGACGCCCTTGTTTCCGTGACGTCCCGCCATCTTGTCGCCCACGGAGATTTTTCTCTTTTGAGCGATGTAGACGCGCACGAGTTTGTTGACGCCCGGCGAGAGTTCGTCCTTATTCTTTCTGGTGAATATCTTCACGTCGACGACGATGCCGCTTTCGCCGTTCGGAACACGCAACGACGTGTCACGCACTTCTCTTGCCTTCTCACCGAATATTGCGCGGAGCAATCTCTCTTCGGGAGTGAGTTCGGTTTCGCCCTTCGGCGTGACCTTGCCGACGAGGATGTCGCCGGGTTTGACCTCTGCGCCGACCATGACGATACCGTCTTCATCGAGGTTTTTGAGCGCTTCGTCACTGAGGTTCGGAATATCTCTCGTGATTTGCTCGTCGCCGAGTTTGGTGTCGCGGCATTCGATTTCGTACTCTTCGATGTGGATTGACGTGTACAAGTCGTCACGCACGAGTTCCTCGCTGATGAGGACTGCGTCTTCGTAGTTATATCCTTCCCACGACATGAAGCCGATGAGCATGTTTCTGCCGAGAGCCAACTCGCCATGATCGGTTGCGGGACCGTCTGCGATGACCGTGCCTTCTCTCGTGAGGTTGCCCTTGTCGTCATAGAGCGGACCATATACCTTGTCGCCCTTGCTGACGATAGGATGTTGATTTATGCAAGTGGATTGGTTTGAACGCTCGAACTTGCTGAGAATATAAGTATCCGTCGTGCCGTCGTTGCACTCGATAACGATCTTGTCGCTGTCAACGTATTTGACGAAACCGTCATGTTTTGCGATCTTCAAAACGCCCGAGTCGTATGCAATCTTATGTTCGACGCCGGTTGCGATCATAGGTGCTTGAGGCTTAAGGAGCGGAACTGCCTGACGTTGCATGTTTGAACCCATGAGCGCGCGGTTTGTATCGTCGTTCTCGAGGAACGGAATGAGCGCGGTTGCGATTGAAATAAGTTGTTTGGGGTTGACGTCCATGTAGTCCGCTCTTTCTTTGGGAACTTCGCGGATGTCCTTTTGAATACGGCAGTTGACACGAGCACGCACGAATTTGCTCTCTTCGTCGAGCGGTTCGTTTGCTTGTGCGATGACGTATTTATCCTCTTCGTCCGCCGCCATATAGACGACTTCGTCGGTGACGACGCCCGTCGCCTTGTCAATCTTGCGATACGGAGTTTCGATGAAACCGTATTCGTTGACTTTTGCGTAGGAAGACAAAGACGTGATAAGACCGATGTTCTGTCCTTCAGGAGTTTCGATAGGACACATACGTCCGTAATGCGAGTGGTGAACGTCGCGGACTTCAAAGCTTGCGCGTTCTCTGTTCAGACCGCCGGGGCCGAGAGCGGAAAGTTTACGCTTATGCGTAAGTTCTGCAATCGGGTTGGGTTGGTCCATGAACTGCGACAACTGCGAAGAACCGAAAAATTCTTTGATTGCGCTCGTGACGGGACGGATGTTGATGAGCGTCTGAGGAGTGATTTCCGCATTCTCCTGTGCGGATGCCATTCTCTCTTTGATGACTCTTTCAAGGCGTGAAATTCCAATACGGAATTGGTTTTGAAGCAACTCGCCGACCGCGCGGACACGGCGATTAGACAAGTGGTCGATGTCGTCGCAAGTGCCGAAGCCGTAACGCAAACCGAGGTTGTAGTCCTCGATTGACACGATGTCGTCAAGCGTGATGTGCTTGTACACGAGTTCGTCAACGGAGGAGCGGATTGCAAGGAGCAATTCCTCTTTGTTGTCGCCAAACTCGTCCATGAGTGCTTTGAGGTTGGGATAATAAACCTTTTCGGTTATGCCGAGTTCTCTCGGATTGCAATCCACGAAAGCGTCGAGATCGACGGTATTGTTGCCGATGACCTTGAATTTCTTTTGTTTTCCGTCATGATCGGTGTATGCAAGCCACACGACGTTGACTGCGTTGTTCTGGATTTCTCTGCCCTTTGCCTCGTCGACGATTTCACCCTTTTGAGCAAGGATTTCGCCCGTGACGTTGCTCACGACGTCCTCTGCGAGTTTGTAACCCGCAATACGCGTTGCAAGAGCAAGTTTCTTGTTGTATTTGTAGCGGCCGACTTTTGCAAGGTCGTAACGCTTATAGTCATAGAATGTGTTGTGAATGAGTATGTTCGCACCTTCGACCGTGGGGACTTCGCCCGGACGCAAACGACGGAACAAATCGATTTTGCCTTGTTCCTCGCTCTTGCATTGAGCGTCTTTCTCACAGGTTTTGACAATCATCTCATCGCCGCCGAACAAGTCGATAATCTGCTCGTCCGTGCCGTAGCCGAGTGCTCTTAAAAGCGTGGTTGCGGTGATTTTTCTCGTTCTGTCAACGTGCACCCATTGAATCTCGTTGGAGTCCTGCTCGTATTCGAGCCACGCACCTCTGTTCGGTATGACGGTGGTCGCATAGCGAGGAACGCCGTTTTTGTCAAGCACTTTATCGTTGTAAACGCCGGGGCTTCTGACAAGTTGGGACACGATGACGCGCTCTGCACCGTTGATGACGAACGAACCCGAATCCGTCATGAGCGGGAAATCGCCCATAAACACTTCCTGTTCAACCACTTCGCCGGTTTCGTTGTTGGTGAGGCGAGCCTTCACCTTGAGAGGAATAGCATACGTTGTGTCGCGGTCTTTGCACTCTTTGACGGTATACTTCGGTTCGCCGTCAAATCTGTGCGACAAAAACTCGAGTTTCAATCTGCCGGAGAAGTCAACGATCGGAGAATAATCTTTGAACACTTCCGTGATGCCGGCGTCAATGAAATTTGCGTAGGAATTCTTTTGCACCTCAATGAGATACGGAATGGGAA
>CAVABL010000045.1:0-9252 GCA_963586735.1 Firmicutes bacterium TM09-10 | reverse complement strand
TCTACAACCTCTACTTGATCTTGAAAAATTGCAGCAAAATGAAATATTTTGCCGTTACGATCGTGTTTGCAGTGCTTGCACTCGTGTTTGAAAGCGTAGCGCTTGCAGTCGGTGAAACGTACGGCACAGAAAACCCTTGGTATCTCGTTTTGGGACTTTTTGATTCAGTCGCCCAAATCGTGCTTTTGGTCATTGAAATCAAAATTCACTATCACGTATCCAAATCTTTCGGACACGGCGTCGGCTTCACAATCGGTCTTGTGTTCTTGCCGTTCATCTTCAACCTCATCCTCGGCTTCGGCAAATCAGAGTACAAAGGCAACGCAACCTACGCAATCGCAACACCGCAATCCGACAACAACTGAGCACTTAAACCAAAAAAAAGCGTCCGCTAAGCGTCTTTTTCGTTGGTAAATAGCATAAAATTTGAAAGCGCGACCGAAGTCGCGCTTTTTCATTCGTCAAAAAACGCCGTCAATTTTCAAAATGAGTGTGCGACGTGAGCCATTTTTGCTTCTTTATCGGCAGCCACAAACCGTATATGCCGAAAGTTATGATCGTCAACAAACACCACTTGATCCACGTGCCGAAAAGTTGCCCTGCCTTGCCGTCAAACACAAGACGTTGTCCGTCAATCAGTTGATGCTCAAGTTGCCATCTGTAACTTCTGCAAATTACATAAGGAGTGGCAAGTCCAAGCGTAAACGTGACGATGAGCGCTTCAATGATGCCCTCGCCGAGATACTCCCAAAACGTTCCGTCAAAGTGACTCTTGTTCTCTTGATCGTTGCTTGCATACGGATCGATATGCGTGTTTTCGGCAATCCATCTCGCTTTTCTGATGGGGATGAGCCATGCATATATGCCGAGCGTGATGACGGATAACAATATCCATTTTATCCACTGTCCGAGCAAACTTCCCGCCTTGCCGACAAACACGAGTTTTCTGTCGTCAATGACTTCGTGATTGTAAAGCCATTTGTACTCGCGACATATGGCATACGGCGTTGCAAATCCGAGAGAGAACGTCACGATGAGAAAATTGACGATGTTGAGGCCTATCAAGCTCATAAGCCCCGCCTGAAACTCGCTGTGATTGCTCTTGGGCGGTTTGGCGGGCGTCGGATTTGCCGGTTGAGAAACAACCGTTGCGATAGGCGCGGTGGGTTGTTGTGCAACGGGTTGAGGTGCGACAGTTTGTGGCGATTCGGGTTTCGCATCGGAAACCGCTTTCGGTTGACCTTCTTGAGGTTCTTTGCCGAAAAACGGATTTTTGTAAGTCTTGCCACACTTTTCGCAATGCAAAAACTCCGAATCGTAGTTTGTCGGAATCGGCTCCTTGCAGTTGGGACACCTAACAAATTTTGCCATAAAATCCTCCTGAAAAAAGAATCAATTGAACAAAAGCGCAACACATAATGTCCAATTATACGATTAATATACACTATGTTCGACAATAAAGTCAATACTCATATGCGTTTTAATGCGCAATACACTATGTGAGTTGATTGACGAGGAGTGTTGTAAGGAGCGAAGCGACGGAATAGCGATTGTTACGCTTTGCGTCAATCGCGTCCGCAGTTGTTCGCTCACCCAAAAAGTATTCCATCAAACAAGCTGTGTGAGATGAAGAACAAGGACCCCCCCCTCGGAAAGCAACCCTAACGTACATAGACATACATGAGTTGATTGACGAGGGGTGTTGCAAGGAGCAAAGCGACGGAATAGCGATTGTTACGCTTTGCATCAATCACATCCGCAGTTGTTCGCTAACCCAAAAAGTCTGTCATAAAACGGGCTGTGTGAAATGAAGAACAAGAAAGAGGCATCCAAAAGGCAACCCTAATGTACACATAGTACATGAGTTGACAGGCGGATGCCTCTGCCGCAGTTGTTCGCTCACACAGCCTGTTTGATTGAGAGGTGGATATTCATAAACTCCACCGACAACGCCCCCTCCGCGTCTCCATTCGTGAGTGTGAAAACTCCGAAAGGCGCGGTTTGAGGATTGTCTTTGACTTTGTAACCGAGGTAGATGGCGCGGAATTGAGTGCCGTCGTAGGCGGTGAGGTCGCGGATGGCGTATTGCGTGTCAAGGGTGAGGCGCAAGACGGTGTCGGAAGGAATTGCACTGAGAAGGTCTCCGGGGAGTGCCATGTTGTCGCCGACGTACTTGATTGCGGCTTGCACTTTTTCATCGGTGAGGTCAAGTCCTTCGATGTTAAAACCGAGGCTGTGCTTGATGAGGGCGAGCGCGCCTTGCAAATCGTACTGCTGAAGTTTCTTTTTGAAACCGGGGAACATCGGCTCGACATAGTTGTCCACACTGCCCTCAACGTCAAAAGATTGGAGAGCGGATGAGATGTCAAAATCGGGAAGATACTCGTCAAGCAATGCCGTAACATCTGCAAACAGTCCTGCTTTCGTTTGGATTTGCATGTGCATCGTGCCGTCGGTTTTGAACTCAAAATAGGTGTTGTTCTTGTCAATCGCCGCCGCCACGATTACGTTGACGATGAGTTTGTTCATGTCCATGACGTTGAGTTTGTCGTAGTTCACGTTGTAGCGGGTGTCCGTTTTGAAAACGGAAGTGTCCTCCTCGTCGCAAGCGCAAAAAGTAAGCACACAGGACGATATGACGACAAGAGCGATTGCAATCGTAATAATTTTGGCAATGGATTTTTTCATTTTCACGTCCTCCTCATCAATAGTTGACGGGGACAAATCCGTCCGTCTTGTCAAAATACGCTCTCGTGGTTGCGTAATAGGTGTCGGCACTGTTCACGGCGTCCTTTGCGGCTTGAAGGTCGAATCCGTCAACGCCCGAATATATGCGGTCGAGTTGGTCGCACTTGATTTGCTTGTATACGGAAAGCGCGTTGCCGCTTGCAATCCCCCACTCCTCAAAGAGTTTTTGGGTTTGCTCGGCAATGACTGCGTGCCCGAAATTTGACGGGTGCGTGTAATCCTCAAATATGAGTGACCTGCCAAGGCTCGTTGCCGACAAATTTGTCGAACCGTCTTCGTTTTTGTCGGATTTGGTGACGTCGTCAAACGCCTTGCACATGTCAAGGGTGTAAACCGTGTTGTTTGGATTTTTCGCGTTGTATTCGTCAAGCATGCCGTTGAGATAGCCGAGAAGATGCCCCGCAATCTCTCTCACCTTTGCGATGTCGCTGCTCTCTGCAAAACTGTAACCCGTGCCTTCAAGCATCTCGATTCTGTCAAGTATTGCGGCAAACTCCGCCTTTTTGATGAGCGGGGTGCCTTCAAAAACGGGGTTGTAAACCTTTTGGAACACTATCTTTGCAGTGGGATTGAGCTCGCGAAGTTTTGCAACGATGTCAACGATGTTCTGATACGTGGCGGGGAAATTGAATTGAGGATCTGCCGTGTATTGATTTTCGCCGTCGTAACGGTCGCCGAAACAAACCTCGCCGCTGTAATTCATCCATATGGACGGACGGATGTTTTCGAGCGTGCCGCCGTCGTGCAAATAGTCAAAAAGCGACGTGTCGTCGGCATAATATTCCTTGAGGCTCGATTCGTCCGACGTGAAACACGCCTGATACCAACTTTCATCGCTGCCCGGCTCGATGTTTGCGAGTTTGTCAATCATCTCCATCATCAACGAACCGAGACTGTATTGCAACATGTTGTTGCCGAGCACCGAAATGTGTATGACGTCCGCCTGAACGATGTGCGTGCGTATGAGCGTGGCTTTTTCGCCCTCTCTCGAGATGACTTCGAGCAATCCCTCGCCGTCAACCTTGTTCGCCATATTGCCAGACGTAAGATGTCCCGACATCGAATGATTGTAATAGTTGAAACCGTTTGTTCTGCCAACGATGGCGTAATAACCGTAATTGTCGCGCTCGCTCACCGGCGACGGACCGATCAACGCCTCGGCAATGGAATCGCCCAAAAACACGACGTTGAGTTTCTTGCCCTCGTTCTCGTCGCACGCCGCAAGCGAAAATACGCATACAAGCGCAAAAGCGGCGACGATAAAAATTGTCACAACCTTCTTCATAATTGTCCCCTTGTGCAAATTTGCACGATAATCTCGTACACTTGTATATTTTAAGGGATAAATCGACAATTGTAAATACGGTTTTTTGAATTTGAACGAACAAATTTAAAAGTCCGCTCGACTTGCAAGCGGACTTTGCATAACGTTTTCAAATTGTATTGCGATGTCGTTTTTCTTGTTTTCAGGATTGACCGTCGCTCGAATTCTCCGTGCTTTCGTCGGCGGTTTGGGTGGTTTCATCGACAGCCGTATCGATTGTTTCGTCGACAGTCGCATCCGCATTTTCGGCGTTTGCGTCATCTGTCGTATCGCAACTCGAAATATCCCATTGCGCGTCGCAAGACGAAGAAGAATCTTTCAATGCCTTTTTCGCCGCTTTTTTGGCAAGACGTTTTTGCTTTGCCGCCTCGCGTTTTGCGGCAAGTTTCGGGAGTTTGCCCTTTTTGACGAGCACTTCGATCGTCACGACGATTGCGATGACGACAAGCACTATGCACCCGAGCACGACGCCCGTCGTTTCAAGAAGAGTAAGTTTTCGTGCGACGAGTTCGGGATCTTGCTTGAACTCAATGTAATCCTCAATCGAGCGTATCAACATCGCCTCGTTGCCCTCTATTGCAACGTCCTTCTTGACGAGATCCATGATTGCATCCTCGTCCCAAACGTACGAATATTTGTCGACGGGCGAGCCGCTGCCCATGCCCGCTTCCCTTTTGGAGTGAGATTCAAAATACTTGGCATAACCGTTGTCCCACAACTGAAGAGTTGCGTTGTAATAATCGTAATATTGCAAAGTCTGGGGCATTTTGCCTGCCGCCATGTCAAGTTTCGCTTGCGCAAACCACTTTTCCAAAAGAGCGGCGTCGGAGTTCATGTCAACGGAAAAATCAACCGTGTAGTAACCGTTTTCAAACTTTATTTTTGCATTGTTCGCAACGATTTCGGCGCAAAAATCCATGTTGTTTATCTCGTGGATAGAACCGCTCAAAACGTGAATCTGCTTGTTGAACTCGTCCTTTGTCAAAGCCTTGTCAAACAAGACGACGTCGTCGGGAATGACGAACGACGCATACGGGAACGTGGTCACGGTGCAATCGCTTTTGTACTTTGCACCCATATCGTTGAAATAATAATAGTTGCCGTTGCCGTCGCAATAGGCAATCTTCACGAAACTTGCGGTGGCATCCAAAATCGCTTTCAAAAAAGCGTTGTCGGTGTTGGCGGAAGCGGCAAGTTGATAATACCACCTGTCGCCGCTGCGCACGTTGACCGAACGCATGATGACGCTGCCCATGCTGATGCCGGCGTCACTCTCCTGCACGACGAGGGAAACGGGAGTCTCGATGCGGCTCTTGTTTGCAATCGTGTAAAGTTTCATGACGGCAGCCTTGATTGCCGTCTGATCCTTGGTGACGTCGTCGTCGGATTTTGCACTCTCCAAAAGACCTTTGTCAACGATCGCCTTGTCCTCGGACGACAGCAAACTGTCGTAATCCGGGCGAGATCCGACGGGCATCTCAAACGCCGCGACGGAGTTTTTGTCGTCGTTGCACGCAACGAACACAACCGCACACGTAGCAATCAACACAAAACATAATCCGCATGCAATAAAACGGTTTTTCATAAGTTTCCCTTTTCGCAAGATATTCCGCACCGAAAAAGCGAATTGCTCAACGCAAAAAATTCAACGATGCTTTTATTATTTTACATTGCATGCCGAACAATGTCAAGATTTTTGATTTTTCGAGCGGTGAGTGTAGGCGTCACTGTGCGAAAGGTGTGAGAAATGTCGTTTGAGAAAAAAGATAACGATACAAATCGTGAATTATGTCGATTTTTTTGTCGGGTTTTGAGAAAGGTGCATATTGAACTAAATGACAATTGTATTGTATAATATTTTTATCAATATTAAGGGAGAGGTTTATGGGAAAACTTCAAAAATTGATTGACAACAAGGCGCAAAGCGCACAATTTATGTGCGACGAAATCGCGCATATCTGCAACGATATGCCAAAACGCGATCCCGGCTCGGAAGGCGAAAAAATGGCGTGCGAATACATGTCGGACTTCCTCAAAAACGACTGCGGATGCGAAAGATCGGACGTCGAAACTTTCACCGAACATCCAAACGCGTTCTTCGGCTGGATTTACTTCACGATCACTTTCGTGCTTGCAGGCATGGTGCTTTTCTTCTTCCTGCCGATTTTGGGCGCAATCATATCCGGACTCGGTTTTGTCATCCTGTTCATACAATTCGGTCTCTACAAAAAACTCGTTGACAAGTGCTTCCCAAAAAAGACGGGACACAGCGTCACCGCAATCAAAAAGTGCAGCGGCGAAGTCAAAGGCAGAGTGTTTTTCAACGGTCACCCCGACGCGGTGTGGAACTGGCCCGTCAACAACAAATTCGGCGGTACGGCGCACGTTGCGCACCTTGTGACGAGCGTTGTGAGCGGTCTTATCGTGGTGGGACTCAACATTGCGGCTGCGGTTGCGACGAAGTGCCACCCCGTCGTTGACTACACCGTGGCAGGCTATATCACGCTCTACGGTCCGGTTCTGTTCTGGATGGGCATCGCAATCCTGGTCATGACTCCCTGCCTCGTCGGCATGTACTTCATGTGGGATGAAAACACAATCACCGACGGCGCAAACGACAACCTCACCGGTTGCTATATGGGCATCGCAATCCTCAAAGCAATGAAGGATCAGGGCATCGAACTCGAACATACAGAAGTGGGCGTCATCATCTCGGGCAGCGAGGAAGCAGGGCTCCGCGGCGCAATGGCATGGTGCGAGGCGCACAAGGGCGAATTCGACGACGTGCCGACGTGGATTTACTCCTACGACACTATTCACGAAAGTCGTTTCCTCGGCGTCAACTATCGCGACCTCAACGGCACCGTCAAGTCGGACAAGGAAGTCAGCGACTCGTTCATGACGGCGGCAAACGAACTCGGCATCAAATGCACGAAAACGTGGGTTCCTCCCTTTGGCGGCGCAACGGACAACGCGGCATTCAACAAGGCAGGCTTCCGCTCGACAGGCATCACCGCCCTCGACCACAATCTGCAAGACTATTACCACACGATGCGCGACACGGCGGACAACCTCAACCCCGAGTGCCTTGCGGACTGCTATGCAATCTCCGTCAAGTGCCTTGAAAACTTTGACCGCGACATCGCAAAATAAGCCACACACACTTTATATGCAAAAAATCCTTCCGCAAAACACGGAAGGATTTTTTTGGTTTAAATAGTTTTAAAATGAGTGTGCGTCCATTTCGGTTTTATTGTCCTCATCGACGTTGTCGCAAGCACATTCTTCTTCAAACACAGTTTCTCTCTCGTTTTCCTCTTCGTCCTCGCGCTTGATTTGCGGATCGATTTCAGCGTGCTCGGCAGAGTCGATTTCGTCGTTTTGCGAGGGTTCGAAGGCGGGCATAAGTTTCGGTTTTTCACGTTTGTAAACGAGCACCATTATCACGCCGTCGACGATTATGTTCAAAATCCAACTTATCGGCCAACTCAGATACAGCATTTCAGGGGTGTTGACTGCCTTGCATGCGGTGTAAATCCACACGATGCGGAACACGCAGATGCAGAAAAAGTTTGCAACCATAGGCGTGAACGAGTATCCCATGCCTCGCATGCACCCCACCAAAACTTCAACGATTCCGCAAACGAAATAGATTGGCAAAATGATTTTCATCCTGTCGCAAGCATACTGAATGACAACGGGATCCGCCGTGTAAAGTCTTGCGATATACTGCCCCGCCGTGAGCAAAACGAGCGTCCAGAGCAAACTGATCACGATGATCATGATCGAGGCTTCGAGAGCGGTCTTTTTGATGCGATCGGGCTTCTTTGCGGCATAGTTTTGTCCCGCAAACGAAACCGCCGCGTTGGACACGGCGTTCATGGACGTGTAGACGAATCCCTCGAGGTTGCTGCCCGTGGAACTGCCCGCAACGAGCGAATATCCGAATCCGTTGAGATTGGTCTGGATGAGCACGTTGGCTATGGAGAAAAACGAGTTGAGTATGCCGCTCGGCAAGCCCACTTTGAGCACTTGCAACAATTCTTTTTTGTGAAAACGCAGTTTTTTGATGACGAGTTTGCAATACCCATCCTCTTTGAGCAGGGTTATAACGAGCAAAATGCACGAAATATACTGGCTGACGATGGTCGCAATCGCAACGCCCTTGACGTCGAGTTTCGCCACGATGACGAAAACGAGGTTGAGCGCAACGTTGATTATGCCCGCAACCGAAAGATAAATGAGCGGACGTTTGGTGTCGCCCTTTGCGCGCAATATGGACGCGCCGAAGTTGTAAAGCACGTTGGCAGGCGTGCCGATGAAATAAATGAACAGATAATCCGTCGCCTTGTCCAAAATGGCGGGATCGGTCTTCATCCACTCAAGGAAATACCTTGCGCAAAACACGCCGACAAGCCCCACTGCGATTCCGGCAATGAGCGCAAGCAACATGGACGTATGCACGGTGTTCTGCGCGCGCTTTTCGTCACGAGCGCCTATGGCTTGGCTCATAACCACGTTCGTGCCTATGGACAAACCTATCACGACGTTGATGATGAGGTTGATGAGCGCAACGTTGGACGACACCGCCGCAAGCGACTGCGTGCTTGTCTCGGAAAACTGACCGATGACAATCAAATCCGCCGCATTGAACAGCAGTTGCAAAATGCCCGAAAACGCAAGCGGCAGGGACACCGCAATCAACTTTTTCAGCAGCGGTCCGCTTGTCATATCCATGTCTTTTGCGACGGTCTGACGGTTTGAACTCAACGATTTCATATCCCACCTTGGCGGCAAATATTCCTCAAAAAAATCCCTCTATCCCACCTTGGAAGACCATTGTAACACTTCCGCCACCAAAGTCAAACCGAAACGCAAAATATCCATTGGCAAAATAATGGGAAATTTACAAAAGTTTTCGTTTTTCAATAGCGCAACGCCGCACAACCGTCAACGCCCCGACACAAAAAGCAAAGCAACCGCTTTATGCGGTTGCCTTGGATGTAAGCATAAAAATAAAACTCATATTTCAAGCAGTAAATACTTAAAATCGGGGCTTTGTCCCCATTGACTCCAATTTATTTGGTAGGATTTTGAGAGGCCAAGCCCTTTGAATCTATGAATCCCTGTGCTAGTTTGACTTATGCCTTGCGCCCATCTTTTGTGACCGACAGCTTGAA
>CAVABL010000044.1:0-9330 GCA_963586735.1 Firmicutes bacterium TM09-10 | reverse complement strand
GTTCGGACATATATATGAAAACCGTGAGGGATTGTCACCGTTTTTGTGCTCGCTTGCGAAACTTACGACGGAAATTTTATGGCGAGAATTTGCCGTCCTGCAACTTATGAATCGCCAAATAAATATGAGAATTCAGAGGCTTTATGCTTAAACTGTTGAATATAACCAAAGAGTACAAGGTTGAGGAAGACAGCATCCTCGCCCTGAACGATGTTTCAATCGAATTTCGAAAGAACGAATTTGTTTCCATATTAGGTCCTTCTGGATGCGGTAAAACCACGCTTTTGAACATTATCGGCGGTTTGGATCGGTACACGAGCGGAGATATTCAGATCGACAATGTCTCCACAAAAGAGTACGACGACGTTGATTGGGACACTTATCGCAATCGCAGAATCGGTTTCGTTTTTCAATCCTACAACCTCATACCGCACATGAACATCCTCAAAAACGTCGCGATGAGTTTGACTCTTGCCGGCGTCGAAGCGGATGAAAGAAAGACGCGCGCTCTCGAAGCATTGAGGAAAGTCGGTCTCGAAGCGCAGGCAAAAAAGAAACCGAATCAACTTTCGGGCGGACAAATGCAGCGTGTCGCAATTGCTCGCGCACTTGTCAACAACCCCGAAATCATCCTTGCCGACGAGCCGACGGGTGCTCTTGATAGTGAATCGGGCATTCAGGTCATGGATTTGCTCAAAGAGGTTGCGCAAGACAGACTTGTCATCATGGTTACGCACAACCCGTCACTTGCCGAAGAATACAGCACACGTATCGTGTATTTGAAGGATGGCGAAGTCGTGGGTGATACAATGCCTTATTCAAGCACTGACGAGGAAGAGGAGATCCTAACAGAGAAACTGGGCGACGATGTTATTGAGAGATTCGTTGAAGTCAAAAAAGCCGACGGCGATGTTGAGATGACCGAAATCAAAGTCTATGAAGAGAAGCCCAAAAAGAAATCTCTCCGTGAAAAATTGCTAAAATTGAAAAAGGCGGACAGAGCGGGCATGAAGCTCGGCACGGCAATCAATCTTTCATGGACGAATCTCCTTGCGAAAAAAGGTCGCACGCTGCTCACGTCGATTGCAGGTTCAATCGGCATCATCGGCATCGTGCTTGTCCTCTCGCTTTCAAATGGTGCGTCTGCGTATGTCAGATCGCTTGAAGAGAGCGCACTGTCAACCTATCCTATTTCTGTTGAAAAGTCCAGCATGAACGTTATGTCGCTTATGCAGGATCTTATGGGATTTGGCGGATCGAGCAGTTCAAACAAGGATGTTGACGATGACAAATTTTACGGCGAATTGGTGCTTGGCAACCTCATTCCGAGTTTCCTCAACAACAAACCCAATGACTTGCATACGCTCAAAAAGACGATTGAAACTGATTTTGACAAGAGCCTTGCGACCGTTAAATACAATTACGGCACGACGTTCAATGTTTACGTCAGCGATCCCAAAGACGATGTCAATTACATGAAAACTATGCCTTATGCGGAAAATATGTACACGCTGTTCGATCAATTTGCCGAATCTGCCAAGTCTTTGGGCATTGATATATCGGGCACATCGTTTGACGTCATGGGAACGAAGATGACTATCACTCAAGCGTTGTCTTACTTGTCGGGCATGATAGGCGAGCCGTGGGCGGAGATTTCCGAAAATAAAGAACTCGTTGATTCGCAATACGAAATTGTCGGTGGCAAGTGGCCAACAAAGGCAAATGAGGTTGTCGTCGTCGTCAACGAGGACAACACAATTTTTGACTATCAACTCTTCATGCTTGGTCTGAAATCAAGTTCGGATTTGACGACTTTGTTGATAAACAGTTTTCTTGGCAAAGCAGAGTCGTTCGTTGCCGAACCATATTCTCTTGACGATTTGCTTGGTCTTGAATACAAAATCCTCACCAACGTCGATTATCTTGAAAAACAAGCCGATTCGGACACTTGGGTGATGGTGGACAGATCCACTCTCAGCAGAGAATACGTCAATTCAAGAGCGATGAAGTTTGCGGACGGCAGCGACACGGTTAAAGTGGTCGGCGTCGTGCGTCCCAAGAAAGGTGCGATTGCAAGTTCTATCGGCGGCGTTATAGGCTATACGAGAGAACTTACGGATACGCTCTTGCTCCATTCGCAAAATCACGAGGCAGTGAAGGCTATGCAGTCGCTTTATGATGACGCACTTGCAACAATTGAAGGTACAAGCTCGACGACGACGAGTTATGAAAGCGTCATTTCTGCGTACAAGTATGACTTTACGCAAGACGGCGACAAACGCGAATATCTCGTTGAAGTCGGCAATACGGTGAATGTGGACACTGCAAATCCAGACACAAACGAACACGCAACCATCATGCGTGAACTTGGATTTATCGACGAGGATTATCCGCAGAGCATAGATTTCTATTGCACGAGTTTCGAGGCGAAACAAGAGGTGGAAAAATTCCTCAAAAACAACGACATCAACTACACCGATTCGCTCTCGTCAATGATGAGTTTTGTCAACACCATGGTCAATACAATAACAGGAGTGCTCGTCGGCTTTGCAGCAATTTCGCTCATTGTGTCGACAATCATGATTGCAATCATCATCTACACGTCCGTGCTTGAACGCCGCAAGGAAATCGGTGTGCTCCGCTCAATCGGTGCAAGAAAACGCGACATATCCCGTGTGTTTATTGCCGAATCCGCAATTCTCGGAGGCTATTCCGGTTTCATAGGAATCATTTTCTCCGTCATCGTCTGCGTTGCCGGCAGCGTCATCATTGAGTGGAAACTCGGCATCGAAAACCTTGTTTCAGTTTCATGGTGGCAATGCATCCTCATGTTCTTTGTTAGCGTCTTGCTCAGCGTGCTTGCCGGTTTTGTTCCGTCGAGGATTGCGGCAAAGAAAGATCCTGCCATTGCTCTCCGCAGCGAATAAAGACGTGAAATAGCAAACAACTTCGGCAGAGCCGTTTTGTTCACTTGCCATGCGTGTCAGTGCGTTGGGCGGGTTCGCAAAGCGGCTCTTTCTTGTCCTTTATCTATTTCATAAGCTCAAAACATATGGTAAATTTCAATCCGTTTGGATATCATCACGCAGTGATATTATCAGAGTCTTGCAGGATATCATCGCCATCGGCTTTTGTTCCCCCATAACAATTATTGCTTAAATCCCGATATTTTAGGTATTGTATTGCCGCTTTCTTTATTATATAATTGTTGTACATCAATATAATTGCGCGATTGCGCAGAGAGGGAAATTATGGCAGATTTGATGAACAAAAAAGAGAAAAAGTCGGGTGCATTGACTGCAAACATGTGGATTTATGCGCTCGGACTGATGGGAATCAGTCTCGGCATCGGGCTTGTCAACAGTTATCAAGCCGAGTTTTTCAACAAGATTCTTCAAGCGGATTTGATGGCGGTCGCAGGCATAATTCTTGCGGCAAAGTTTGTCAGCATCGTGGCGGATTTCGTCATCGGCAACCTTATTGACAGAGCAAATTTCAAGGCTGGCAAAATGCGTCCGTGGATTTTGCTTTCGGCGTTTCCGCTTGCCGTTTTGACGATGATTTCCTTCGTGTTTATTCCGTTTTCAAACACAACGGGAGGCACTGCAGGAAGATATATTTATATAATCTTCGTCGTCGTGCTTTGGAACATTTCAATGACGATGGCGGACATCCCGTCGCAGGGTATGTTGTCGCTCATCTCGAAGAGTAGCGATGAAGTCAACAACGCTGCAGGTCTTGGCAACACACTCAAATCCATTGCACTTGCCGCTCCCGGCGTGTTCGTGAGTTTCGTGTGTATTCTCACCGGCTCGGGCGGCGCTGTGGGACAGAAGGAATATCTCATCACTGCCGCAATTATGGCAGGATTGGGACTCATTTTCCAACTCTTCATGTACTTCAAGTGCAAGGAGGTCGTCAAGTCGAAAACATCGGCAGGAATGAGTTTTAAAGAGATGTTCAGAGAACTCAAAAACAACAAGATGCTGCTCATCGTTTTCGGAACGTATATCCTCGGTTTCGGCAGAAATATCGGGCTCGGAATCGCAGTGCAGGCAACATGTATCCTTGTTCGCGACGGCATTGATCTTTCCTTCATCGGCATGGGTACGCTTTACGGCGACGCTTGCAGTTGGGCAATCGGCATCACGTCGGCAGTGTCCTCGATGGTGACGATCGTGCTCAACCCGATCATCAACAAGAAAATCGGCGAAAAGAAATATTTTATCGCGGCAGGTTTTTATGGTTTTGCCGTTGCGCTTGTGTCAACGCTCATCTACACGTTGAGTCCGAACGGAAGTTTTGGCAGAAGCATCTGGGCAATTTGGATTTATCAATTCTTCCTCGGCTTTGCATACGGTCCGAACGGATATCTGCCCATGGTTATGACGGCGGATATAGTCGACTATCAGGAGTGGAAGACTGGCAAACGCACCGAGGGTACGCAGTTTGCAATCCTCTCGATGTCAAACAAACTTTCAAACGCGCTCTCCGTTTCACTTGGCATTTTGTTTATAGGCGCAATCGGTTACGACGCGGCAAAGTATGCTCAATTTGCAAGCGTCGGCGCGCAGGGCAGTGCGGAAAATATGCAAGCCATCGCAGGCTACGTCACGAACGTTATGCAAAACAAAGCGTGCATAATTTACTTCCTGCTTCCCGGTCTTTGTATGCTTGCAAGTTCGCTGTTGATGTTCTTCTACAAGATAGACTCAAAAACCAAGGCGCAAATGCGTGAGGAACTTGCTGCTCGCAGAGCGCAAGACGAGGATGTTCAACTCATCGAAGAAGAGGAGTGCACGCAAAATTGCTCCGCTTGCGACAAAGAATGTGATTTGAGGACGGAAGATTCTCAAAAAAACGTTGAAGTGCCCTTTGACGAGGCACTTGCCGAACATTACGAAGAAGAGATGAACGAATTGCCAAACGAGCAAGACGACAAAGATATGGAAGAATAGGCTTTCAAGGCAATTTGTATCAAACGTAAATCAATTTGAATAATGTCGATTTAAATTAAGGAAGTCCCGCGTTTTGCGGGACTTCCTTTTGCCGTGCGTTGTAAAGTGGGTTATTTTACGATATAAACTTTGCTTTGGCACTTTTCAAGCGATACGTTCACCATTCCGTTTGTCGTGAACGTTTCGCCACTCCACTGCTCTTTCAGGCCGTATTCGCTCTTTTTTGCCATTGCAACATAGGAATCGTCAACGAGGGTGTTGAGATTGAATCTCGCTCTTGCGCCATGTGACGACTTGTTGAAGAAACACACCGCAACCGCTCCGTCGGCAAGCGGTTTTGCAAGCACGTCTACAGTGCCTTTTCTAACGCGTTTTGCCTGTTTTGCAAGCGTGTCCTGATTGATTGCGATCATATTCTTGTTTGTGACAATGCTCTTCACCTGCTCGTTCATATTGCGCAAATCGTTTCCAAGGATGAGGGGAGCGTTCATCATGCACCACAGAGAGAAGTGCGACACATTCTGATTGTAAGTGAGTTTGCCGTTGCCAACTTCGAGCATATCGGGATCGTTGTAGTGCCCCTTGCTTGCGTGATCATAGAGTTTGACGGTGTGGGCGTATATAAGTTTGATCCACGGCCACCACGGCGTTATATCGGGCGTCGTGCGCCACAAATTGCCTGCTTTTGCGCCCCAATTGTACGGCTTGCCCCAACCCCATTCGCAGATTGAAAACACAATCGGTTTTTCTGGTTGTTTGCGCTCTCTTGCAACTCTTGCAGTGGCGTTTTGAAGCGCCTTGCCCATACGACGATACTGATACATTTCACTGTCCGCCTTGCTTGCGACGGGGTTGAATAGTTCGATTTTGTTTTTTCCCGCTTTGAGGTTTATGATGACTTGGAATCTCGCAGTGAGATTGAAATGCTTTTGCGGAGGGAAGAGTATTTCGTATTCCTCATCATCGTTGATTTTGGCGATGAGATACTTTTCATACTGACCTTTCTTTTTGATGTTGACGGTGAGCACGTATTTGCCATCCTCGTCTGCCTCAATGTTGTTGTAGGTGATTCTGCCCTGATTTGCATCGAGCCCCGACACGTAACTTCCGCCGGGGAGTTTTGTGTCCGTCATGAATCTTGCAAGACCGGATAACACCGTGTTGTGAACAGAGTATTCAATCGGGTGAGAATCGAATTGCGATATGCTGATGGAATACACGAGCGGCGCATACTTCGAGATGGGGATGTGGTGGCAGTAGTCGTATTTGAAATACTCGATGCCCCATTTTGCGAGGGTGTAGGCGTCGTATTGCTCTCTGCCGAGACTTGCGGGCAAATCCTCGCACGTTAGAGTGCCGTTTGAGGTGTATGCGCCAAGTTTCAATCCCATTGCATTGACCTGCTTTGCAAGATTTGCGATGCCGTGGGGGAAGGTTTCATAATCGCCTACGAGTTCGCCGTTTTCGTCGCGCAAAGAGGATTGCCAGCAGTCATCGAGATTGAGGTATTTGTAGCCTGCGTCGATGAGCCCCTTGTCCTTCATTGCTTTTGCCGTTTCGAGAATAAGCTTCTCGTTTATGCGGTTTTTGAACGTATTCCAACTCGACCAACCCATCGGTGGAGTGAGGGCAACGCCGTTGTCATAGTCAGGCAATTGCGGATTTACGCTCGTTTGTCTTTTCTTTTGGAAAAGGCTTCTAATGTAGCAAAACGGACACATATTGTTGCGTTTCATAGTTTTCACCTTGTATATTTTTATTTGATTTTTGGAGATTTAACACGCATTTTCGCATCGAGATTTTCAAAGTTCTTTTCGATGCTTTCGCCGTGTTCTGCTTTGATCTGATTCATTATTGCGACGAGTCCCACGTACGAGGCGACGACGATCGCGCCGATCGAGAGCATTATTTTGCCCATATCCCACGTGATTTCGTTGTTGAGTCTGAAGAATGTGCGCACGATCTCGCCGACATTGTAGGATTTGCCGTCGAATGTAACGTTGAAAGACACGAAATACGCACCCACGAACAACGCTATCATAAGCAGGTAAACGAACAGATTGAGCACGATGAGCAACTTCGATTTGTTGGCTTTGCGCTTTTTGCGTCCGGTCGATTGCGCGCCGCGCACGTCTTTCGTTTCGACCACTTTCATCACGACGCCGTTTGCGATCGAATAGCCTTTTTCGCTGTCGTCAACGCATCCGTCGTAGCGGCTTGAATCGATTTTTTGCGCTTTTGCTTCCTCTTTTGCCTTTTCGTTCATGTAGTCCTTTATGCCGAAAAATGCCGACCAACTCGACAGTTTCGTGGGCAAAGACACCTTGAATAAGAGCAGGAATCCCACGAACGTGATGATCCATATGAACACCGTCTGCGATTGTTCGGCGGTGAGATTCGTCACGATGAATCTGTTGCAAATTATCACCGCAAGCGCACCTATCAGCACGGTTATGCCGCCAGGCAGCGCGTTTGAAAGCACCTTTGGCAAAAATCTGCCTGTCACTCTGTCGGCGTTCGGCTCGAGCGCAAGCACGACGGATGGTATGCCGATCGTCACCATGCCCATAATAGTCAGGTTTTGCGGCGTGAATGGAAGCGGATCGACGACGATCATAAACAATAGCGCAAGAAGCGTGTTGTAAATCGTCTTCATGATGTAGAGGGCGGCAGAGCGTTCAAGGTTGTTTATTGAGCGTCTGCCTTCTGCAACCACGCGTGGCATGGACGAGAAATTGCTGTCCAGAAGCACGAGCGAGCTCACGTTTTTTGCCGCGTCCGAGCCTGACGCCATTGCAACGGAGCAGTCCGCCTCTTTGAGCGCAAGCACGTCGTTGACACCGTCACCCGTCATCGCCACGGTGTGTCCCGCCTTTTTTAGAGCCTTGACGAGCGTCAGTTTCTGATCGGGCAAAACTCGTCCGAAAATGGAATATTTTGTTGCCGCATCCTCAACTTCTTCGTCTGTTTTGAGGGTGGACATATCAACGATGTTGTCGCAATCTTCAAGCCCTGCGCGCATTGCAACTGCGCGAACGGTTTGCGGATTGTCACCCGATATTATCTTGACCGTGACGCCCTCTTGCTTGAAGAAACGCAGAGTATCCGGCGCTTCCTTTCGTATTTTGTCGGTGATGAATATGAAACTTTCAAGATTGAGAGATTTTGGAAGTTCGCCGTCGCCGAATTGATTTTTCGATGATGCCAGAACGAGAACCCTGAAACCCTTTTGCGCCATTTCCAACATTGTGCTTTCCATTGATTTCGTGCGTTTTTTGAACACGAATTCGGGTGCGCCGACGACATACGACACACCGTCTATTCTTGCGCCGCTCCATTTGCGTTGGGATGAGAAGGGAACGATTTGTTCAACATTGCCATTGCTTTGAAGTTCGACGACGTAATTGCGCAGAGCGTTTATCGTTGCGTTGTCGTCTTCGAGCGCGCTAGTGACGTTTTTGATGATTTGATTGACAGTTTTTGCATCGGTATTTTTTGCGGGTTTGACCTCGTTTACTTCCATCGTGCCTTCGGTTATGGTGCCCGTTTTGTCAAGGCAAAGCATATCCACGCGCGCGAGCGTTTCAACGCAGTATAAATCCTGCGCAAGAGTTTTGTGACGGGAAAGTCGCATTACGCTCACGCAAAACACGGTTGATGAGAGTGCCACGAGCCCCGAGGGAATCATGCCGATGATCGTTGCAATCGTGCCGAGCATGGTTGAGGAAAGATGTGAACTTATCTCGTAGCCGAGCAGGGTGGTGATGGTTTTTTGAGCGTATTCGGCATTACTCTGCAAAAAGTATTTCACGCAAAAAAGCACAATGCCTAGGGGCACGATAATGCTTGCCATGACCTTGACGATGAACATGAGCGAACGCCATATTTCGCTGTTGGGTTTTTTGAAATATTTTGCGCCGGCGCTTATTTTCGTTGCAAAATTGTCGATGCCAACGTGCTTGACCTGTGCTTTTGCCGTGCCAGACACGACGAAACTGCCCGACATAACCTCATCGCCGACATTTTTGAGGATTGCGTCCGGCTCGCCGGTGATGAGACTTTCGTTGACTTCTATCGAGCCTTCAACGATGACCGCGTCCGCGCATATCTGACTGCCGCTCGACAAAATCGTCAAATCGTCAAGCACGATGTCTTTAACAGCGATTTCCGATTCGTTTCCGTCGCGCATCACGACGACTTTCGGAGCGGATATTAGGGACAGTTTGTCAATCGTACGCTTCGCGCGCATCTCCTGAACGATACCCACCAAAGCGTTGAATACGATGAGCAACATGAACCCGAAGTTGCCGAGTATGGACAGCAAACTCTCGTGCGAATCCACAAAAAAGAATATCAACAGCGCAAGCACGAT
>CAVABL010000043.1:5653-9350 GCA_963586735.1 Firmicutes bacterium TM09-10 | reverse complement strand
CCAAACGCAGTTTGGATATCATCACGAAGTGATTTCATCCGAACGCAGTGAGGATTTCATCGCACCCCGTGCGATATCATTGCAACGCAGTTGCCACCTCAACCCACGCAAAGCGTGGATATCATCACGAAGTGATTTCATCCGAACGCAGTGAGGATTTCATCGTGCAACGCACGATATCATTGATTGCGCCGCAGGCGCAATCTCAATCATCACTTGAGGGCTACGGTCGCTTTTGCATCGAGCCTCCCCACATCCGCCTCTTCCACACCGCTCTTGATCATGAAGCAAGCGGCAGAACCGATCATGGCGGCGTTATCGGTGCAGTATTTGAGTTTTGGATAATGCACGGAGCAGCCTTTGGATGCGAGCAGATCGAAGCGACGGCGGAGTTCCTCGTTTGCGCTGACGCCGCCTGCAACGGCAACTGTTTTTATGCCGGTAGCGTCGATGACTTTTTCAAGCGTATCGACAAGTTGCGACACGGCGCATTTTTGAAAACTTGCGGCGATATCCGCACGCGGAATTGCCTCACCCTTTTGCTCGAGATTATGCACGAGATTTATGACGTATGTTTTGATCCCGCTATAACTGAAATACAAGTCGTCAATGCCGTTCGATTTAGGTTCGGGCATATTGTAGACGGGTTTCCCTTCGCGTGCGAGTTTCTGAATTTCAGGGCCGCCGGGGTATTGCAAACCGAGCACTCTCGCAACCTTGTCAAACGCCTCTCCGCATGCGTCGTCGCGGCTTTGCGCGATCAGTTGAATGTTCACGTAATCGGGCACTTTGACGATAGCGGTATGACCGCCGCTTGCGAGCAGGCAAAGATAGGGCGGTTCGAGGTCGCTGTCGATATAGTTCGCCGCAATATGCCCCTTGACGTGCGACACGGCAAAAAGCGGTTTATCCCAGGCATACGCAAGCCCTTTTGCGAAGTTCACGCCCACAAGAAGCGCGCCGAGCAACCCTGCGCCGTACGTCACCGCAACGGCGTCTATATCGTCCATTGTCATATTCGCTTTTTCGAGTGCCTCTTTGACGACGTTCTCGATTGCGAGGGTATGATTTCTGCTCGCGATTTCGGGGACGACGCCTCCGAATCTGCGGTGAATCTCGATTTGAGTCGCAACGACGTTTGACACGACTTCCCTACCGTTGCGCACGATAGCGCAAGCGGTTTCGTCGCAACTCGATTCGATTGCAAGCACCGTTAAATTTCCTTTGTTTTGCAAACTATTCATGACTTTACAGCCCCGCTAACATATGATAAAGTGCCGATTCGTGCAAATTTTAGTCAATCCGACACTGTTCTCAAAGACCGACGGCACGCAAAGCATGCCGTCGGTGTTTGTCGTTTTTTATTATTTTTGAATTGACGAGAGTTTGAGATATTCGTTGATAAATCCGTCCAAATCTCCGTCCATAACCGCCTGCACGTTGCCCGTTTCGTAATTCGTGCGATGGTCCTTGACCATCGTATACGGACAGAAAACGTAACTGCGGATTTGGCTTCCCCACTCGATTTTTTTGAGTTGACCGCTGATTTGCGCTGCCTCTTCCTCGCGTTCGCGCTCGCGCTTTTCGATGAGTTTCGAGCGGAGCATCTGCATAGCGACCTCGCGGTTTTGGATCTGACTTCTCTCGTTCTGACACGCGACGATTATGCCCGTAGGAATATGCGTGATTCGGATTGCGGATTCCGTTTTATTGACGTGCTGACCGCCTGCGCCCGACGAGCGATATGTATCGACCTTCAAATCTTCGGGGCGGATTTCGATTTCCGACGTATCGATGATTTCGGGCATAACTTCGAGGGATGCAAACGACGTATGGCGTCTTGCGTTTGCGTCGAACGGCGATATACGCACGAGCCTGTGCACGCCCTTTTCTGCTTTGAGATATCCGTACGCGTTGTCGCCCTCAACCCTGAACGTAACCGATTTTATGCCCGCCTCGTCGCCTGCGAGATAGTCGAGTTCGGTGCAAGTCCAACCCGTGCGCTCGCAGTAGCGCGTATACATTCTATACAGCATACTGCACCAATCTTGCGCCTCGGTACCGCCCGCGCCGGCGTGGAGAGTGAGGATAGCGTTGAGCGAGTCGTACTTTCCGCTGAGCAGCGTTGCCAGCGACAGACTTTCCACCGCTTCGCCGAGGTCGTGCACGGTAGTGAGAATTTTTTCGTCCTCGGCCTCATCGCCCTCGAGTTCGACTATATCGACGGTGTCGAGCGCGTCGTCTATACGCGCGATCATTTTCTCGAACTTCTCGATTTTGCTTTGGAGTTGGCTCATTTCCTTCGACACTTTTTTTGCGTTTTCGGGATCGTCCCAAAATCCGTCGGCGTTTTGGACGGTTTCGAGTTCTTTGATTCTCTCGCGGATTTTCGTGGGGTTGATACTTTCGTAAGCGCGCACCATTTCCGCGCGCATATCTTTCAATTTGTTTCTCGGTTCGTTGTAGTCCAACATGTTTATATTTCCTATTATAGTGTCACCGTATCGACAGATACGACGGTTTATATATGCGATATTGCTCACTAAAACGTCGTTTTCGTCACTTATTCTTTCCGCAACAGTTCTTATATTTAAGACCGCTACCGCACGGACACGGGTCGTTTCTGCCCACTTTTTTATCCGAACGCACGCTCTTTTGCGCGGCGGCGATGTTCTGTCTTACCGACGAAGTTGTGCCGTCCTCTCTCTTTTCCACGTGGATTTTGAGCAGGATAGAAGCGGTTTCGGAGTGTATTCTCGACACCATATCCTCAAACATATCCCAGCCTTCTTGGCGGTACGCAATGACGGGATCGCGTTGCCCGTAGCCGCGAAGACCGATACCTCTTCTCAAAGCGTCCATAGCGTCGATATGGTCCATCCACTTTGAGTCGACCGTCTTCAAAAGCACCACTCTTTCGAGTTCGCCGAAGTCGAAACCGTCGGCTTTGACTCTGTCTATTTTGTCGTTGTAGTCCTTGATTGCGATTTTCAGCACGGCGTCTTTGAGTTTGTACACGTCGAAGCACGAGCACAGTTCCGGCGTCATAATATTCGTACCTTGCGGAAGCATCTTTTGTTCGAGCGACTGATTGAACGCGGCGTAGTCCCACGTCTGGAAATCCGTCTTATAGTCGGCGTAATATCCGATGATTTCCTCGGCGAGATCGCCGATCATATCGATGATCTGATCGTGAACGTCGAGTCCGTCAAGCACTTTGCCTCTCTCTTTGTAGATGATTTCGCGTTGGGCGTTCATGACGTCGTCGTAGCTGAGCACTTGTTTTCTTATGGAGTAATTTCTTCCTTCGACGAGGCGTTGTGCCTTTTCGATTTGTTTTGTGATTATGCCGTTCGAGATAGGCACGTCGTCGCCGAGGTGCATCGTTTCGGCAATAGATTTCATCCTATCGCCGCCGAAGATACGCGCGATATCGTCCTCCATCGAGATATAAAACACGGTGCTGCCGGGGTCTCCCTGACGACCGCTACGGCCTCTCAACTGGTTGTCGATACGTCTGCTTTCGTGGCGTTCCGTACCGATAATGCGCAAGCCTCCGAGCGCGATGACCTTTTCTTTTTCCTCGTCGCAGATTGTCTTGAAAGCGTCGTAGTGGTGCTTATACACCTCTTTTGCGGCGACGATAGCGGGGTCGGTGCTTGCGTGCGGAGAAGACGCCATTTCAACGACGTCGAGG
>CAVABL010000043.1:0-5643 GCA_963586735.1 Firmicutes bacterium TM09-10 | reverse complement strand
TCCATACGTTGTTTGGTTTGGAAATCTGCGTTTCCGCCGAGCATTATATCCGTTCCGCGCCCGGCCATATTGGTTGCGATAGTGACCGAATTGAGTCTGCCTGCCTGCGCGATAATCTCTGATTCTTGTTTGTGGAACTTTGCGTTCAAAACATTGTGCGGAATGCCTTTACGCTTGAGTATATCGCTGAGTTGTTCGCTCTTTTCAACGCTTATCGTACCCACGAGGATAGGTTGACCTGTTGCGTGATGATCGATTATATCCTGCACGATAGCGGTGATTTTTCCGCCGACCGTCGTATAAATCTGATCGTGTTCGTCGACGCGTTGCGAGGGTTTGTTTGGCGGAACGGTGACGACGTCGAGCGCATAAATTCCCTCGAACTCATCCTCTTCCGTCTTTGCCGTACCCGTCATACCGGCGAGTTTCTTATACATACGGAAGAAGTTTTGGAATGTTATCGTCGCAAGCGTCTTGTTTTCGCTCCTGATTTGCACGTGTTCCTTTGCCTCGATAGCCTGATGCAAGCCCTCGTTGTAGCGGCGGCCTATCATGATACGCCCCGTAAATTCGTCGACGATAAGCACTTCGCCGTCGCTGACGATATAGTCCTTGTCGCGTTTCATTATGAAATGCGCCTTTAACGCCGCTTGAATATGGTGATAAAGTTCGGTGTTTTCGAGATCGGTGAGGTTAGACACGCGGAAGAATCTTTCCGCCTTTTCGATGCCCTGATCGGTGAGCATTATAGTCTTTTCTTTCTCTTCGATCGTGAAGTCCTCGCCCTCTCTGCACTGACGCGCAAAGTTGTCCGCGCTCTTATACAGTTCGCTTGATTTTCCGCCTCTTCCCGAGATGATGAGCGGCGTCCTTGCCTCGTCGATGAGGATTGAGTCCACCTCGTCGATTATAGCGTAATTGAGTTCGCGTTGCACCTTATCGGCTTTTCTGACGACCATATTGTCACGCAAAAAGTCAAATCCGAGTTCGTTGTTTGTGCAGTACGTGATATCGCTTTGATACGCCTTTCTCTTGTCTTCGGTGCTCATTTGCGGCACGACGACGCCCACGCTCAAACCGAGGAATCTATAAAGTTTCCCCATCCACGCGGCGTCACGAGTTGCAAGATAATCGTTGACCGTAACCACGTGCACGCCCTTTCCCGTGAGCGCGTTGAGGTATGCCGGCAACGTCGCGACGAGCGTCTTGCCCTCGCCGGTGCCCATCTCTGCGATACGCCCCTGATGGAGCGCGATACCGCCGATGAGTTGCACATGGAAGTGGCGCATGCCGAGCACTCTCTCGCCTGCCTCTCTCACGACCGCAAAAGCGTCGGGGAGAATGTGATCGAGCGTTTCGCCGCCCTCGAGACGTTTTTTGAGCACGTCCGTCTGTGCGGCAAGCGTATCGTCGTCCATTGCCGAATATTTCGGAGCCAGCGCTTCGATCTTATCGGCAATCTTACCGAGTTTTCTGACCTTAAATTTGTTTTCGTTAAAAAGTGCCATATTTCACCTTTATTATTATCATTATGTGCGCACTTCGTGCGCGAGCGGACAGTTTCAATTCTTCCACAACCCACGCAAAGCGTGGATATCATCCGAGCACTGCGAGGATATCATCGCCGCAGGCGATATCATTGATTGCGCCAACAGCGCAATCTCGCTTCACTCACGCTCATTATACAACAACGATTCTCATATATCAATTATATAAATTATTCGCTTTGCACTTTCAGCCTTGTCACCGCCGCCGTAAGCACGGTGACGCTTCTTGCCTTTGCTTTGAGGAGCGTTTTTGCGCATTCGTTTGCGGTTGCGCCCGTCGTGAATATATCGTCCACGAGCAACACTCTTCTGTCCTTCACGTGTTCGAATATGCAAGCAAACGCGCCCTCGAGATTTTTCGCCCTGCCGTTGTTTTTGAGTCGCTTTTGTTCGGACGTGTCCTTTATCTTCACAAGTGCGGGGAGCACGGGCATATTCAACCTTTCGCCCACCTCGTTTGCAAGCAATTCCGCCTGATTGAACCCTCTTTTCTTGACTTCGGAGTCCGCCATAGGCACGAACACGATTATATCCGCGTCCATATCGCATTCCAGATATTTGTCCGCCATAAGCGCGCCGAGTGTTTGCGCGATATACTTTTTCTTGCGGAATTTGAACTTGTATATCAGTCTTTTCACTTCGCCGTCATAGACGAACGGAGCGCGATTTTTGACGAAAGCGGATTTTTGATTTTGACAGCGGTTGCAGTAATCGCTCTCGTCCTTGAGCGGCACGCCGCAGTTGAGGCATATATGCCCTCTTGCAAACGGCAGATTCTCTATGCAATCGGAGCAAAGTCTATATCTCGTTTCGTCCACGAGTTCCGCGCCGCACACGTCGCAAGTGCAATCGAGCGGATAGAGCGCGTCCTCAAACACTTTGAGCACTCTTTTGAAAAACGTCTTTATCTTGTCGATTTTCGTTTTTCTCTTGTCTTCCTTCGTTTGCTCTTCTTTTTCGGGTTCTTTATTTTCGCCGTCCGTCTTGTCCGATTCGTCGGAGTCGTTGTCTTTTATCTCTTCGTCGCCCTCTTGCGCGTTTTCTCTTGCGCAAACCGCGCCGCTTGCGTCTTTGACGTCGTCAAAATCGTCGCCGTATATATCGACATATTCGTCATCGTCGTCGGCACATTCGCTCTCATCGACGGATTCTTCGTCATCGCAGTCGTCGTTTTGCGCGACTTTCTCTTGCTTTTCCAATTCGTCAGTCATACGCACCGCCTTGCCATTCTCTTTCGATGAGGTCGATGAGCAACGAATATCTCTTTGCGGTTTCGTTGTTTTGAATCATACGCTTTATAGTCTTTTGCGCACCGCTTATGACGACGAGTTTCTTCGCTCTCGTGACGGCGGTATACAGCAGGTTTCTCGTTTGAAGCATATAGTTTGCGTCAAGCGCGATGACCACCGCGTCAAACTCGCAACCTTGCGATTTATGAATGGTGACTGCGTATGCAAGCGTAAGTTGGTCAACGTCGCCGTAATCGTAAACGGACACCTTATCGTCGTCAAAGCGCACCGTGAACTGCATTATTTGCGTATTTATGCTTTCAATCACGCCTATATCGCCGTTGAAAACGCCGCTTCCGCGCACCGTTCTCGAGCCTTCCGTTTGCGCCCATTCCTGTTGATAGTTGTTTTGCAGTTGCATCACCTTGTCGCCCTCGCGATATATGCAGTCCGCACGCTTCACTTCTCTTTTGTACGGAGAGGGCGGATTGATGATTTTCTGCAATTCCTTGTTGAGATTGATTGTGCCGGCAACGCCCCTTTTCATAGGACAAAGCACTTGAATCTCGCTCGGCGCGACGCCGAGATATTTCGGCAGTCTGCGAGTGACGAGCGCAAGCGTATTTTCGCAAATTTCCTCGCTCGTATTCTTTTCTTCAAAGAAGAAGTCACTGCTCTTGTTGTCGATGTCGGGCATTTCGCCGCTATTGATTTTGTGAGCGTTCGTGACGATTTTACTCTTTTCGCTCTGCCTGTATATTTGCGTGAGATAACTCACGTTGAATTTTCCGCATTTGATGAGATCGTTCAGCACATTGCCGACGCCCACCGACGCAAGTTGATCCTTGTCGCCCACGAGCACGAGGCGCGCGCCTCTTTCAAGCGCATTGACAAGCGCGCAAAAGACGTACTCGTCAACCATACTGACCTCGTCCACGATTATGACGTCAACGGGCAAGCGCGTGTTTTCGTTATACGTGAAATGGCCTTCTCCGCTCTTGTAGTCGAGATCGAGCAAGCGATGAATGGTTTTTGCCTCCTCGCCCGTCGCCTGCGACAATCTTTTTGCCGCTCTTCCGGTGGGGGCGCAAAGCGCAACCTTTTGACCGAGATCCTTGAAAAGTTTGAGGATGCATTTTACGATCGTGGTTTTGCCCGTACCCGGACCGCCCGTCACGATTTGCACGCCGTTTTCAATCGTTTGCTTGACTGCGGCAATCTGATTTTCGTGCAGATTGAATCCCGCCTCTTTTTCAAACCTTTCGACCTCTCTTTCAACGTCGACTCTGAAATCCGCCGCTTCCTGTTTGATTTGCAAAAGTTTTCTTGCGATATTCTTTTCTGTGTTGAAGTTCTTTTTGAGGAGAATTGCGGCGCACTCTTTCGTCTCGTATCGAACGAGATCCCCGAGCATGACCATATCCATCATATTGTCGCGCACTCTTTGCTCGACGTCGTCGCAATCTATGTTCAAAAGCACAATCGTGTTTGACACGAGTTCGTTTTCGGGCAAATAGTTGTGACCGTTTCTCGTCGCCGCCTCTTTGAGCAAATACGTTATCGCGGCGCAAATGCGATAGTCGCTGTTTTTTTCGATTCCGAGTTCCCCCGCGATTCTGTCCGCCGTCGCAAATCCGATTCCGTCCACGTCGTCCACGAGCATATACGGATTCTTGCGCACGTTGTCCACCGTCTTCATATCGTAAATGCGGTAGATTTTCAAGGACATGTTTATCGTGATTCCGAGGTTTTGCAAAAACATCACGGCGTCTTGCATCTTTTGCACTTTTGCGTAATTCATTCCGAATTCCGTTGCGCGCTTCAACGATATTCCTCTCACCTTTGCAAGTTCCATGGGGTACTTCATTTTTTCAAGCGAATCCACCCCGAACATATCCACGATAGACTGCGCCGTCACAGGTCCCAGCCCCGATATAAGACCGCTTCCCAAAAACTTTTTGATTCCCTCGATTTTCGAGGGAGCGGACACCCAAACTTTTTCGGCGACGAATTGTTTTCCGTACGTCGTCCTCGTCTGAAATTTTCCCTCGACTCTTATGTTCATACCTTCGCTCACGGGAGGGAAGATTCCGACCACGGTGAAAACGGAGTCCTCGCATCTCATATCGAGGACGGTGTAGCCCGTGTCCGCGCTTGCAAATATGACGTCTTTTATTTCACCTGCAAGTTGCATATCTTCTCCGTTTTTGCAAAGGTTCTTTTTTCGATTTTCGTCACAAAAATCACATCATGTCACAAAATCGTCGAAAACGAGTATTTTTGCGCTTTTTTATGCGTGTTTTTTGCGCTTTTTTACGCGTTTTTCGCACTTTTTTAGTGTTGATTTTTGATATTTAGTGTTGATTTTTGATATTCTTCCGTCGGTTCCGCGTGCTTTCCAGCCGTTTCCGCGTGCTTTCCAGCCGTTTCCGCACGATTTCCCACCGTTTCTGCGTACTTTCCAGCCGTTTCCGCACGATTTTCCGCTATTTCCGCACTCTGCCATGCGTGTTTTAACAAGTCCATCATGCGCTTTGAATGTTATTTACGCTTATTTGCTTTTATCACTTGTTTTTTTGCAAATTCATCACGTTCTTTACGCTTTTTCAAGAGTTTTTACGCGTTTTCAACGCATTTTTATGCATTTTTGTGCTTTTTTGCTCGTTATTTACACTTTTGTCACGTGTTATATTGCATTTTTTTCACGTGCTTTTCGTGTTATCTTGCAAGAATTTTGCTTTTTTTCGCACGCTTTTTTCAAGGTTTTGCTCACTTTTGCACGCGTTTTCAACGTGTTATCTCAACGAGTTTTTCACACGCTTTGCGAGTTATCCGCGCTCTTTTGCTCATTCTGCACACTCCCACAC
>CAVABL010000042.1:0-9354 GCA_963586735.1 Firmicutes bacterium TM09-10 | reverse complement strand
CTTCACACATAGACTTTGAGACACAAAAAATATCCAAATCGAGCCGTAAGCAATATTGAAATGAAGAATAAGAAAGAGCCGCTTTCATAAGCAGGAGCGTACTAAACCGTACGGCTGTTTGTGAAGGCGACTCTACAGCAGTTATTCGTTCAATAGCGCGCTTACAACTCGATTCGGGAAGATAGTGCGCGAGAAAGAGTACTCTCATCTGCATACTCAATCAAACTTCCCTCCGGCAATCCGCGAGCAATGCGCGTCACTTTTATGCCCATGGGCTTGATGAGACGAGCAATGTACATTGCGGTTGCTTCGCCTTCAACGTCGGGATTTGTGGCGAGGATGACCTCCTCAACGCCGTCAAGACGAGCGAGCAATTCTTTGATGCGGATGTCGTTCGGTCCAATATGTTCCATCGGCGAAATCACGCCGCCGAGAACGTGATACACGCCCTTGAAGTCCTTGACTTTTTCAAGAGCGACGATGTCTTTTGGCTCTTTGACCACGCAAATTGTCGTTGGCTTGCGAGAGGCGCAAATATCACAAACATCGTTTTCTGTGTAGTTTCCGCAAATTTTGCAAAAGTGAACGTTTTGTTTCACATCGCGAATGGCGTCAACAAGTTCGGCAACATCCTCGTCGGGCGAGTTCAAAATTGCGTATGCGTAACGCGCCGCAGTCTTTTCACCCACGGACGGAAGTTTTGATAGTTGTGCAATAAGCCTTGCAAGCGGTTCGATGTACTTCATTGCAATTTATAGTTAATTACTGATTCACAGGCGAAGTTTGCCGCAACCACTTTCTTAAAACAAGCCACCTGCTCCGCCGAGAGGTCCGAGCAAGTCTTTTGAGAGTTTGTCTGCTTGCGCAATCGCGTCGTTGAGAGCGGCAAGCACCATATCTTCAAGCATTTCGACGTCGTCGGGATCAACCGCTTTGGGTTTGATTGACACCGAAACGGGCGCCTTGTCGCCGGTGATGATCACTTCCACCATACCACCTGCCGCACTGCCCGTGATTTCGGTTTCAGCGATTTCCTGTTGAGCCTCCTGCAATTTTCTTTGCATTGCCTGAGCTTGTTTCATAAGTTGTTGCATGTTGCCGCCGCCGAATCCGCCGCCGTATCCCATTGTTTTGATCCTCCGATTTTATAAATAAAGTTTTGCGCAATGCGTCATATTTTTTTTGTTTTGCACCGCCGCTTAAGTGCGGTCATTTGATTTCCAAAAGCGAGCCGAACATCTCTTTGACAAATGGCAGAGCCTTGTCCTCGTCAAGATGTCTTTCGGTTTCGATGACGAGCCTGCGATGCGAATCCACCTTGTTGAAGGCGGCGTTGATTGCATCGCGATTTTTTTTGTCGTCGAGCAGATTGAGAGTTGCCGCGTCTGCCACTTTTATGTGGAACTCGTCGTCGGTCATCTCGAGTTGCGCATCTTGGGTGGACAGCGCAATTAGCGTAAACCCGTTTTGTCTCAATTCGGATGCTACCCCAAGCCACACCTGCCTCGCATCCTTCACGACAGGTGCCGATTCAAAATCCGTTTTCCTCACATTTGCGAGCGTCTTTTCAAGTCGAGCGACGCGCAACTGCAATTCTTCAATTTTGGCATCTCTGTCACCGCCGCTTGCGGCAAGCACGACAGCCGCCTCAAACAGCAACCGATGTTGAGCGCTGTATCTAAATTCGCCCTCGAGAGAGGCCATTATTTTCATGATGCTCATGCACTTTTCGGTGGAATATTTTTTTGCCATATCCGAAAGAGCGGAATATATTGCCTCTGGCAGAGCGAGCAAACGCTCTGCCGTCGAGCAGTTTTTAATGTAAAGCACGTTTCTGAACAGTGTTGAAAGATCCTGCGCGAGAATGGGCACACTTTTACCGAGGTCGCAAAGGTTTGCGACTTCCTGAAGAGCGTCGTCAATATTACCATCCGCAATGGCGGTTGCAAGGGATTGCAGCTTTTTGGGATCGGCAGCTCCGAGCACTTCCAAAACGCCGTCATAAGTGACGTTTGAATCGCAATAACTCACGCACATATCCGCAATGGAAAGCGCGTCACGCACACTTCCCGCGCCTGCCGACGCAATGAGATCCACTGCTTCGTTTTCATATTTCACACCGATGTCGTCAAAAATAAAGCGTATGCGTTTGGCAATCACGCCGTTTGGAACGAGACGGAAATCAAAACGCAAACATCTTGATAAAATGGTTGCTGGAATCTGATGAATTTCGGTCGTGGCAAGGATGAAAATCGCATGAGACGGCGGCTCTTCGAGAGTTTTGAGCAAAGCGTTGAATGCAGCCTTTGAAAGCATGTGAACCTCGTCCACGATGTAAACTTTAAATTTGCCGACCGTGGGAGGAAAACCGATTTTGTCGGTGAGTTCTCTTATCTGATCAACGGAGTTGTTTGACGCCGCGTCGATCTCGAGAATATCGAAATTCGAGTTGGAAGAAAGTTCAACGCAATTTTCGCATTTTCCGCAAGGCGAGCCGTCTTCGAGGGGCGAGAGGCAATTGACTGCCCTTGCAAAAATCTTTGCAACAGAAGTTTTGCCCGTGCCTCGCGTGCCGGTGAAGATGTATGCATGCCCTATGTTGCCGTGAGCAATCTGATTTTTGAGCGTGCGCACGATATGATCCTGTCCGATGACCTTGTCAAACGTGTCGGGACGATATTTGCGATACAAAGAAGTATATGCCATGGAAGATATTATAAACCAAAATATGCCGTATGGCAAGAACAAAAAAAGAGAGTCACACACAATTCATAATCGACTGTCTGCACAGCACCAACTGAACGGTCTGATATCTTATTGACGATGTGACGTAAGCGGCGGTTTTTGAAAAATCGATATTGTCCAAAAGCGCGAGAGTCGTCACAAGCGCAAGTTTTATCTGCGTGATTTGTTCATCGTCGCAATCTGCCGCGTTTTGATAAAATTCAGACTTTATATCCTCGATTTGCGTGCGTAAAACTTTAATTTTGGTTTTGATATCCTCAATACCGACACTCCCATCGTTAAGTGAATTTGCACACTCAAACATCTCGTCAAAGGCAATCTGAAAGTATGCAAGGGCATGTTTCACCGCGTTTTTCAAATCGTTTGGACACCATTTGAAACTGCCCCTTGCTATATTGAATTTCTTAACATACAAACTCTTGTCGGACAATTTCGCTAGCACGGCATTTGCATCATCCTCACTGCCGTAAATCGAATACACTATTTCAATGTCGTCTCCTTTTAACACATATCCCGCTCCGCCCTGCGACTTTATCATTTCCGCGCTTTGCCTTGCAAGCGTCATATCCGAATATCCACCGCAAGCGATTGCCCACAAGTTTTGTTCCTCGCCCCCGACGCATTTGAAAACACTGAAAAGTCCGCCCTCCGAAAAGGATACGGCAAGCGCAAGCGTAAGCATGATGCAAAGTACGATCGTGCATACGACGATCACATTGTCTTTCGCCATTTTTCGCATACAAAACAATATGCGCAAAACTTGTAATAAATTATATCAAAATGCACGAACGGAAATTGACTTTTCCGACGGAATTTTAGGTTTGCAAAAAAAAGAACTCGCTAAAAAGTTTTATTGGTTTAGATTCAACTATTCTTTTCGAGATCGCTTTTAAGTTCGCAAACGCGTTTTTTCAAAATCGGGTGTAACTTATTCGGGCAAAGCTCGCAAAGCGGATCGAGTACGAAAAAGCGCTTTTGCATATCGATATGCGGCACGCACAAATCGTTGTCCTCAATCACATCGTTGTCGTAAAAAATCATGTCTATATCTAGGGTTCTGTTTCCCCAATGCTCGTCTCGCACACGCTCGCCGTCGATTTCGATTTTTGAAGTGAGAGCGAGTAGTTCTTTCGGAGAGTACAGTGTGCAAATGCGCACGGCGCTGTTGACGAATTCGTTTGTCGCAACGTTACCATAAGGAGCGGTTGAATATCTTGAGCTTTCTTCCACGTCTTTCACGTTGTCGTCGGCATTTAGCCTTGCTATTGCAAAATCTAGATATGCGTTTTTATCACCGAGATTTGAGCCAAGCGATAGATAGACCTCGTGCCACTGCTTTTCGACCTCGACCGCCACGTAGTCAAATGTCGCGCTCATAGGTGCGTCGGGTTTTTTGACCGACAAAATCACTTTTCGGGCGGGGTATTTTTTCAATATAAGTTCTGCAGCACGAGTTGCGAGCGTTTCAATCAAATCGAAACAATTATCAACGCAAAACGATGTTAAAGTCTTTTTAACATCGCTATAACTTATGGTTTTTTTCAAATCGTCGATTTTTGCCGCTTCGGAAAAATCGTAAAAAATCTCTGCCGAAAACAGAAATCTCTGCGGCGTGATTTTCTCTTCGGGATTGCACCCGTGAGTTGCTTTTATTTGAAGATTTTTGATGATGATTTTGTCCATATGCAAAAATTTATTTTGTTAAATCTATGACAGCAACATTCTCTTTGACATCGTGGACACGTACGAACAAAACACCTTGTTTCACCGCAAGTATCGTTGAATCGAGCGTTGACGAAAGTCTAGTTTCGGGCGCACCTCCGAACATCGACTTCCTTGATGTGCCAAGCAAAAACGGATATTCCTCAAACATATCAAGGAGTTTGTCGTAACCCTCAAGCAATCTCCAATCCTCGTCGTTTGACTTGTTGAATCCGATGCCTCCGTCAAGCATAATTCTTTTTGAATCGAGTCCGAGTGACAAAAGAGTGTCTACCGCCCTCATCAAGCCTATTTCCTTGTCAAAAAACAAGTCGAGATTTTGGGATTTTCGTCTGTCATGCATCACACACACGGCAACGTCGTTTTGCGCAACGACTTTTGCAAGATTCTTGTCGGCAAGACAACTGACGTCGTTTATCATATCCGCACCCAAATCGATTGCCGCTTGCGCAACGTCGGGATAGAACGTATCGACACTCACGAGCGCATGCGGAAGTTCCTTTTTTATGCTTTCGACGGCAGGCAAAACTCTTGTCATCTCTTCGAGTGCGCTCACACCCTTTGCGCCCGGTCTTGTGGACTGACCACCGATGTCGATAATTTTCGCGCCCTGCTCCAAAAATTTTTCTGCGGTTTTGACTGCGTCGTGCGCGTGGCGACTCCCAGCAAAAAAACTATCGGGAGTAACGTTGGCGATTGCCATGACATGCGTTCCGCCCTCAAAGACTTCGTCGCCCACTTGAAAATGATATTTCATGTTTTTCGTCATTTTAACCCCTCCAGAATGAGTCTTTCGATTTTTTCATCAATCCTGCCTCTTGTTGCAAAAGTCACCGTTTTCGCACCTATTTTTTTCACACCTCTTGCGCTCATACACGTATGGTGCGCCTCGATTGCCACGATGACACCCTTCGGATTGAGTTCGTCAAAGATTGCGTCTGCGATTTGCGCGTTGAGTCTTTCCTGAAGTTGCAAACGCTTTGCGTACACCTCGACAACTCTTGCGAGTTTTGACAATCCAACGACCTTTCCGTCTGGTATATACGCTATGTGCACCTTGCCGAAAAACGGCATAAGGTGATGTTCGCAAGTTGAGAAAAAAGCGATGTCTCTTTCAATGACGACATCGTTTCCGCCCTCTTCAAACACCTTTGACAGATGATCTTTTGCATCGTCGCAATATCCCGAAGTCACCTCCTCGAGCATACGCGCCACTCTATCGGGGGTTTCTCTAAGTCCTTCGCGCTCGAGATCTTCACCGATTGCAACGAGTATGTCGGCGACTGCTTTTCTGATTGAGTCTTTATCTATGTTCGTGTTTTTCATAATCCTTGTTTCACTTGATTTTCAACTCCGAAAATAGTGTGAGCGAACCGCACAGAATCGTCACGTCGCAAGAGCCGTTCAAAGCGTTTTGCACTGCAGTTTTCGTGTCGTCGCAAATGTCGCATTTAACGTCAAAATCGCTCGTTACGATCTTTTGCAAGTCCTCATTTTTCATCGCTCTCTGCGACGGCGGCGTGATGCATGTTATCTTGCTCGCAAGCGGCGCGAGAACGTCCACGATGCCACTCACATCCTTATCTTTGAGAATTCCCAAAACGAGATGAACTCTCTTTTTTACAAACAAATCTTTGATTGCGTTTGCAAGCGTCGTTGCGCCTTGCGGATTGTGCGAACCGTCAAAAACAAGCACTTTATCGCTTGGAATCGTTATGTCAAACTCCTCTTTTGCGTTTTTGACGATTTGCAGCCGTGCTTTCCATACTGTGTTTTTAAGTCCTTTTTCAAGTGCGGAATCGCTTATCTCGAAGTGCCGTTTTCGCAATTGTTCGACTGCACATATTGCAATTGCCGCATTGACGAGTTGATGCTTGCCGAGCATTGAAATCTCATATTCTTTGTCACCATACGAAAATCTTTGACCGTCCATGTCGCCGCAAATGAATTTAGGCTCGTCGCACACGACTGCTGTGACTTTGACAAAATCATTTTTGCCGTCTTTGATGACATATGGATTTTCGATTTGTTTCATAACCTCGCGAGATTGCTTGCACGTGACGACGACATCCTTTGCTATCGCCGCTTTTTCGCTTGCAATCTCGCCGAGCGTACTACCCAAAATAGCGCAGTGGTCAAGCCCTATCGGCGTGATGATTGCAAGACATTTGTCCTCGATTGCGTTGGTTGCATCCCATCTTCCGCCGAGCCCCGTTTCGAGCACACACACGTCGCACTCCTTTTCAAAAAACGCGAGCATTGCAACGGCGGTTTCAATCTCGAATGCAGTCGGATTGAATTCGCCGATGCAAAAAGCGCCGCGCAAAGCTCTCTCGTTTTCGATGCACTTTTTGACGATTGAAAGATACTTTGCAACGTCTTCGTCCGAAAGCGGCTTGCCGTTTATGAGCCATCTTTCGTTGTAGCAAAACACCGACGGCGAATTATAAGTACCGACATTATATCCCGCCTCTTTCAGAATGCTCGTAAGATAGGCACACACCGAGCCTTTGCCGTTTGTACCGGCAACATGCACGAATTTGAGTTGTTTGTCGGGCGCACCAAGAAGATCGAGCAGTTGTCTCATACGCTCGATACCATAATCAGAACCCGATCTCTCGATGTTTTTTATGTAGTCGATTGCCTCTTGAAAAAACAAAAAGCACCTCCTGTGGAAGCACTCGCAAAAACCTTGGCGGTATTATGTGAAGTCCGGAGTGAATATTGCACCGCGAGCAACGCTCTTCGTCCGCCGACACCCCACGTTCGCACGGCACTTAACGCACAATTTCTACTACTTCCATAGATGATGATTAGATTTTAGCACCATTCTTTTAAGGTGGCAAGGAATTTGAAAAAAATATCGCATTCGTTTTGCAGTGCAATCTGTGCGTTTTTTGTATAAGTCGCGAAAAAAAGTATTTGCCAGATGGCAAGTTGTGGTTTATACTTGTCTCATATTATTAAAATTACATTAAAATTCAAAAAAGGAGACTGCTTATGCTTGCAACCGCACTCGGTGCAAGGGAATTTTCCCTTAGAGATCCGATGGTGTTCATCCTGTACGGCATTGTGCTTGTGTTTATCGTGGCGCTCTCGCTTTACTATATGCTCTCGGCACTCAAAAGAGCTAAACAACTGGGCATCGAATCTTCAAAGATCAAAAAAGTCATCACGACTTCGGCAACGTTTTCAATACTTCCGGGGCTTGGTATCGCACTTGGAGTCGTGACGCTCATAGGCACATTAGGCATAGCGTTCCCCGCAATCAGACTTTCGGTCGTCGGTTCTCTTCAATACGAAACGCAAATGGCAAACGGTGTTGCGGAAGGCCTTTACGGCTCGATGAGCGCGATGATTGCGCACGGCATCTCCGCGCAGGATTTCGCGACCATGGCAATGGTCATGACGGTCGCAATCAGCTCGGGCGGACTTCAGGTGCTTTTCTTCTATCGTCTATATCAGCCGAAAATCGGCAAACTCATGGCAAAGACCACGGGTGGCAAAAAAGGCGGCGTCAACATAGGCGACCTCGTTTTTCAAGTGTCGTTCATCGGTATGGTCATAGGCTATCTTGCAATGAGCATCGAAACGCTTGCCAAAAACGTGGCGTTCATCGACGGCTACTACAACTTCATCGCAGTGCTCGTCGCAATGGCGTGCATGTACGTTTGCGACATACTCATCAACAAGGCAAACTGGAAGTGGCTTGACAGTTTTTCAACGCCGCTGTCCATGCTCATCGCGATGTTCGTCGTGGGCATAATTAGTTTCTGCGCAAACAAATACGGCTGGTCGCTCTCCACCGATTTGTCAGAGGCGAGCGGGGTTGCAGAGGCGGCAAAAAATGCCTTTGCAATGATTCTGTAAGGAGGTTTGAATTATGGCAAAAGAAAGAACAGTCACAATGGATTACAACCTCAAATCACACATCATCGGCAAAATATGGATGGCGCTCGCGTTCGTCATCTTCTATTCCGTCCCGACGACGATTTGTCTTTACTACGACGTGAAACCCGACATGACGGTCATGGGCACGTCAGCGGTTTTGATTCCCTTCATCATCAACTTCCTCTCAGGCATTGCCGAACCAATCATCTACTCCCCGATGCTCGGTGTGAACAGCGCGTATCTTGCATTCATCACCGGCAACCTTTCAAACCTCAAGATTCCTTGCGTCGTCAAGGCGCAAGAGATTTGCGGCACGAAACTCGGCTCTGAGGAAAACGAAGTGGTGTCCACCCTCTCGGTTGCAACGAGCACACTGGTGACAACGGTCATCATAGCAGTGTTCGTGCTTATCCTTGCGGTGAGCAACATCGAAACGGCAATCCAGAATACGCCGTGGATCACACCTGCGTTCACCTGTGTTGTATACGCCCTCTTCGGCTCGCTTGGCGGAAAGTATATCGTCAAAAACATCAAACTTGCGGTATTTCCGCTTGTCATCATCGTTGCAATATCTCTCATCTTGGGATTTGCCACTCCGTCACTCAGTGTAGGCTCGGCATACTTGTTCGTCGGTATTTTGCTTTGCGCAATCTTTGCGGTGCTTCAAGTCGTGCGTGAAAAGAAAAAACAAAAACTCAAAGAGGAGCAGGAACATCTCGAGCAAATCGCAGTTTCGGACATTGAACTCAACGGAGAAAGCGAAAACGTCGTAAGCGATGAAACAAAAAACGATGTCGTTGAAGCCATCGAAGATGCGGAAAACACTGGAAGCACAGACAATGCAGAAAGCGTCGTACTCGAAGAAGCGGAAAAGGAAGCCGAACAGATTGCAGACGACAATCAATCGGTTGACTGATTTAAACGTCAACACATCAATCCGACGAGCAATCGTCGGATTTTTTTTGCGCATTTTTAGATACTCAAGAAAATTTATGA